>NZ_JBFUJJ010000007.1:0-188904 GCF_056401435.1 Arthrobacter sp. P4_F10 | reverse complement strand
TGTGTAGTAGAGAGAGCGCCCTGCCAGCCCGCCGCGACAGCTTCGGAAACCTTGTCCGCCTGCCCGCCCTTCACGATGAAGCCGTGCTCATCGGCAATGGACGCGTCAAAGGTCAGACGGTACAGATGGTCCGCCTCCTGGGTTTGAGCGACTTCGGCCACGGCCAGTTCCACCTCGAAAGGTTTCTGTTCTGCCGTAAACACCGCGCCGAGGCTCTGCGCGTACACGCTCGCGAGGCCGCGGGCCGTGACGTCCTCGCGGTCGTAGGAGTAGCCGCGGACATCCGCGTACCGCACCCCGGCTTGGCGCAGGCTCTCGAATTCGTTGTACTTCCCGACCGCCGCAAACGCGATTTTGTCGTAGATCTCGCCGATCTTGTGCAGTGACGGGGACGGGTTCTCCGCCACGAGGGCAATCCCGTCCTGGCAACTGATGACAACCACCGAGCGTCCGCGGGCGATGCCCTTCCGTGCGAAATCCGCACGGTCCTTCATGAGCTGTTCGGGGGATACGTAGAACTGCTGGGTCATCTCAGGCCTCCCGCTGGGCGACGGTCCGGGACTCGATGACGCGAACCGCCACGGCGGCGAGATCGCGGTCCGGGACCCGGACGGCGCCGGTTCGGTTCACGATGTACACCACTGGCCACAATTGCCGGACCGGGTCCGGGCCGCCCGTGGCGGAGTCGTCGTCGGCGGCGTCGTACAGAGCCTCGACGGCGACCGCCACAGCATCCTGCTCCGAGAGGCCGGGCCGCCACAGTTTTTTCAGCGCGCCGCGGGCGAACATCGAACCGGATCCCACCGCATGGTGTTCCTGCTCCTCATAGCGGCCGCCCGTGACGTCGTAGGAGARGAGCCGGCCGAAGCCTGCGGGCCGGTCGAATCCCGCGAACAAGGGAACGACGGCGAGGCCCTGCATGGCCATGGGCAGGTTGCCGCGCACCATGGCGCCGAGCCGGTTCGCCTTGCCGTCCAGGCTGAGGAGCGTGCCCTCGATTTTCTCGTAGTGTTCGAGTTCAACCTGGAACAGCCGGGTGATGTCCAATGCGATTCCGGCGGTTCCGGCGATGCCCAGCACGGAGTACTGGTCGGCGGGGAAGACCTTCTCAATGTGCCGGCTCGCGATCACGTTGCCCATGGTGGCGCGGCGGTCCCCGGCCATCAACACTCCCCCGGCGTAGGTCATCGCCACGATCGTGGTCCCGTGCGGGGCCTGCAGCGGTGCCGCCGAATGGGCCGCGGGCAGCTGGTTGAAAGGCACTTGGCCGAAGGGCATTAAGTCGGGCCGTTCGCGCTGCAGATGCTCGGTGAATGAGGACGTCGCGTTGGCTGCTACTCGGTTGGCTGTTGTTTCCTGCACTAACGCTCTCCCTCAACGTGGTGGATCAACGACTCTTCCGGCCCTTAGCCCCTCCCGCCGCCCTCATCCGGCGGCCGGCGGCGCTCCTACTGGCCGCCCTTTTGGACGAAGGCGCGGACGAATTCCTCGGCGTTGGACTCCAGCACGCCGTCGATCTCGTCGAGGAGATCGTCGACGCCCTGGGTGGCTGCCGACGCCTGGGCGTCCCCTGGGGCCGGCGGCGCGGCGGGGACGTCCTCGTCAACCTCGGTGTCCCGCGACTGCGGCTGCTGCTGCTCCTGGCCTGCCATTGTTCTCTCCTTCATGTCCGTCCCTTTTCTCCTAAGGGACATCCTGTAGCAATAGTGCCACGCCCGGGGCGCCCGCGGGGGGCTTTGTTCCTAGGAACCGGGGCTGAGTCCCAGCAGTTCCGCCAGGAACGTTGCGGCCTCCCGGTGCCGGGCAAACAGGCCGCCTGTGAGAGCTTCGGTTCCGCGCAGCGGCTCGCGGGTAGGGACCCGCTGGAGCCTGCCGCGGCCGGGGACATCGAAGATCACCGAGTCCCAGCTGGCCCCCGCGAGGTCTGCGCCGAACCGGCTGACGCAGCGTCCGCGGAAGTACGCCCGCGTGTCCGACGGCGGTTCGGTTACCGCGCGGGCGATCGCGGCGTCGTCCACGATCCGCTGCATCCGGTCGCGGGCCAGGAGCCGGTAGTACAGCCCTTTTTCGGGGCGGATGTCGGCCCACTGCAGGTCCACGAGGCCCAGCCGCGCGCTGTCCCAGCCCAGGCCGTCCCGCTGCCGGTAGCCCTCCAGCAGGGACAGCTTGGCGAGCCACTCCACCGAGGACGCGGCCGCCGCCCGGTCGCCGCCGAGTTCGCTCAACGTGGCGGACCACCGTTCCAGGACCTCGTGGGTGTGGCCGTCACCGTCCACCGCGTCCGCGACGCCGGTGTCCTGCGCATGCTTCGAAGCGGCCTCCAAGTAGATCCACTGCAGGTCCAGGGCGGTGATCCGTCGGCCGTCGCCCAGGCGCAGCAGCGCGGTGAGCGAGGTGTCGTGGCTGACGGCCTGCAGCGCGGCGACGGGCTCGTGGATTTCAATCCGCGGCGCCAGCCCGGCTTCGATCAGGCTCAGGACCATGGCGGTGGTGCCGAACTTGAGGAAGTTGGACGCCTGGCTGAGGTTGGCGTCGCCAATGATGACATGCAGCCTGCGGTATTTGTCCGCCGTGGCGTGGGGCTCGTCCCGAGTGTTGATGATGGGGCGGCGGATGGTGGTTTCCAGGCCCACTTCGGTTTCGAAGAAGTCAGCGCGCTGGCTGATCTGGTAGCCGGACCGGGCGCTGTCCTGCCCGAGGCCCACCCGTCCGGCACCGCAAATGATCTGCCGGGTGACGAAAAACGGCGTGAGGCCGCGCACGATCTCGCCGAACGGCACCGAGCGGGGCATCAGGTAGTTCTCGTGCGAGCCGTAGGAGACGGACTTGTTGTCTGTGTTGTTCTTGTACAGATTGACCGGCGGCAGGTCGGGATCGGCGGCGAGGCGCCGGACGGCGGCCAACGCCACGAGGTCGCCGGCGGCGTCCCACGTCACGGCGGCGCGGGGGTTGGTCACCTCGGGGCTGGAATACTCCGGATGGGCGTGGTCCACGTACAGCCGTGCGCCGTTGCCCAGGACCATGTTCATGAGCAGCGTGCCGGACTCGTCCTCGCCGTCTGCCTCGAGTTCCTGCCGGCCGTATGCGAGAGCGATCGCCTCGGCGTCGAGGACAGGAGGCTGGTCGGTCAGCTGTTCCGGATCCGCGCTGCCGCGCTCGAGGGTCCAGCCGCGGGCGTCGTGCAGCGGCTCCTCATCGGTGTAGTCCCACCGCGTTTCGGCGCCGCCGGCGGCGCGCTGCCGCGATACCTGGGCGTATGCCTGGATGACCCGGGCTGACATCATCGTGGCGTTGGCTCCGGGGGCCGAGGGCGCGTGGATGCCGTATTCGGTCTCCGAGCCCATCACCCTCATCGCCCCGCCGACCGGCAGCCCGCCCGCAGTGTCGGCAGGCCTGCCGGGGACAACAGCCGTCACAGGTACTGCCCTGTGCTGGGCATCGTCTCGATGGACTTCCCGGGCTCTTGGCCGGCCTTGCCCTGGACGATGGTGCGGATATACGTGATGCGCTCGCCCTTCTTGCCGGAGATCCGTGCCCAGTCGTCCGGGTTGGTGGTGTTGGGCATGTCCTCGTGTTCACGGAACTCGTCCACGACCGCCCGGAGCAGGTGGTCGATCCGCAGGCCCTTCTGCCCGATGGTCAACAGGTCCTTGATGGCGTACTTCTTGGCCCGGTCCACGACGTTCTGCACCACGGCGCCGGAATTGAAGTCCTTGAAGTAGAGCATTTCGGTGTCGCCATTGGCGTACGTGACCTCGAGATATTCGTTGGACTTCTCGGTGGAGTACATCGCCTCGACGGTCCGCTGCACCATGGCGTCCACTGTCGCCTGCACGTCGCCGTTGTGCTCGGCGAGGTCGGTCTCGTGGAAAGGCAGGTCCGTGGTGATGTACTTGTTGAAGATGTCGGCCGCGGCCTCGGCGTCGGGTCGCTGGATCTTGACCTTGACGTCCAGGCGGCCCGGGCGCAGGATCGCCGGATCGATCATGTCTTCCCGGTTGGAGGCGCCGATCACGATCACGTTGTCCAGCCGTTCGACGCCGTCGATCTCGCTGAGGAGCTGCGGGACGATGGTTGTTTCGACGTCGGAGGAAATGCCCGTGCCGCGGGTGCGGAACAGGGAATCCATTTCGTCGAAGAACACCACCACCGGGCTGCCTTCGGAGGCCTTCTCCCGGGCGCGCGCGAAGATCAGGCGGATGTGCCGTTCGGTCTCGCCGACGTACTTGTCGAGCAGCTCGGGTCCCTTGATGTTCAGGAAATAGCTCTTCATGTCCGTCTTGCCGGCGCGCTCGGCGGCGCGCGCGGCCAACGAGTTGGCCACGGCTTTGGCGATCAGGGTCTTGCCGCAGCCGGGCGGGCCGTACAGCAGGATGCCTTTGGGCGCCTTCAGCCCGTGCTCCCGGTACAGGTCCGGATGCAGGAACGGCAGTTCGACGGCGTCGCGGATCTGTTCGATCTGCGGACCGAGGCCGCCGATGTCCTGGTAGGTGATGTCCGGGACTTCCTCGAGCACGAGGTTCTCCACCTCAGAGCGCGGGATTTTTTCCAGCGCGTAACCGGTGCGTGAATCGATAGACAGTGCGTCGCCGACCCGGAGCCGCTGGGCGAGCAGGGCACCGGAGAGCCGGATGACCCGCTCCTCGTCGGCGCGGCCCACTACCAGGGCGCGGTCCGGCCCCAGCATTTCCTTCAGCGTGACAAGGTCACCGGCCCGTTCGTAGCCTAGCCCGGCGACCACCATGAGGGCTTCGTTAAGCAGGACTTCCTGCCCGACGGCCAGTTGGCTGATGTTGACCAGCGGGCTGATCCCCACCCGCATCTTGCGGCCGGCGTTGAAGATATCCACGGATTCTTCCGTGGCCGCCTGGCCGCTGTTCCCGGCCGTCGGCTGTCGCTTCGGGTTGAGTTGGAGGATTGTGCCGAAGCTGTACGGCGGCTGTCCCTCCTGGTCGAGGGCGTTCTTCAGCCGCAGGATCTCGGCCTTGGCCGTTTCCAGCATGCTGACCAGCTTGGAGTTGTTCTGCGTGGCGGCAGCAAGCTGACGGTCAATGTGGCGGAGCTTGTCCCGGAGGATGTTGACCTGCCGCTCTGCGACTGACAGTTCACTGGCGGCGTACCGTTCACCCTCGCCGGCTGCGGGCCGGGCCGCGTCCGTGCGTGCGGCAGCATCCGCTGCGCCCTCGGCCGGTGTGCGGCCCGGGTCAGTATTCGGAGTCTCCATCGTGCATCAGCCCCTTCCTGCTCTTCTGTTAAGACCATAGCCCTAAGAAGGCGGGTGCCGCTGGAGACATCCGAAATATGCTGCCTAGTTCGTTATCTCCGGGGCGTCGACGACATTTGTTCCGGCGATTGCGTCACGGGCGGCGCGGCGCAGCTTCTTGTCCGAGACCGCCCGCTCGCCGACGGCGCCCGGGGTCCAGGCGTTGACGTCTTCTTCGTTAAAGTCGGTCTTGGAGGGGCGGCGTTTCACCGAAATTCCCGTGACACCGTCGGCGAGGCGGCGGGTTACCAGCAGGAAGCCCGTGTGGGCGACCATGCGGTGGTCCGGGCGCACGGCCAGGCCCTCGAGATGCCAGCCGCGGACCATGGATTCCCACGCGTCGGGTTCGGTGAACCTTCCGTCCGCGCGGATGGCTTCGGCTGTCCGCGAAAGCTGCGTCACAGTCGCGACATAATTGATCCACACTCCCCCGGGTGCCAGGACCGTGGCGACGGCGTCGAGGCATTCCCACGGGGCGAGCATGTCCAGGACCACGCGGTCCACGGAGCCGGGTTCCTCGGTGCGCACCACTTCCTCCTGGAAGTCGCCGAGTGAGATCTTCCAGGCCGGGTGCGGGCCGCCGAAGATGGTCTCGACGTTGCCGCGGGCGATGTCCGCGAACTCCTGGCGGCGTTCAAAGGAATGCAGGTAGCCGTTGTCCCCCACCGCGCGCAGCAAGGAGATGGACAGGGCGCCCGAGCCGACGCCGGCTTCAACAACGCGCGCGCCGGGGAAGATGTCCGCCATGGTCACGATCTGGCCGGCGTCCTTGGGGTAGACCACGGCTGCGCCGCGCGGCATCGAGAGCACGAAGTCCGAGAGCAGCGGGCGCAGGGTCTGGTACTGCTGTCCGACGTTGTTGACGACCACCGAGCCGTCAGGCTTGCCGATGATCTCATCATGGTTCAGGAATCCCCGGTGGGTGTGGAATGCCCCGCCGACCTCGAGCGTGATCGTGTTCATGCGGCCGCGTTCGTCCGTGAGCTGGACCCGCTCGCCTTCGCGGAACGGTCCGCGGCGGCGCGCCGCGCCGGTCGCACCGTTCGCGGTGGTGGCGGCGGTGGTTTCACCTGCGGCGGTCTTAGTGCCTGCGGCAGTGTTGATGCCGGCGGCGGCGTTGGCGGCAGTGTCGCTGCTCATGAAGATGTTCCTCGCTCCTGTAAAGCTGTGTGGCCGCGGACATGCCGGCGGCCACCGGTCCTTGCGCGTGGGGGCCGGAAAATCACGACCGCCCAGTAACTCTACCGGTTCTGTCCCTGGTTCTGGCGTTCGTTCCGGTACTTGCCTGTGATGGCACGCAGGACGGCGGACTGGCGCAGCAGCCCGGTGACGGCGCCCTCTCGGTCCACCACCGCGTAGTCCTGGCCTTCGATCTGGGCCAGGTACTGGACCAGTTCCTGGCCTTTGGACCATTCGGGGACATAGGCGCCGGCGCCAAGGGGGTAGGAGACCGCGGTCAGGGCGGTCGCTGCGGCCAGGTCGGCAGGCACGGTGGCGGCCGCTGCGGCGTCCACGATGCCCACGGGGCGGCCGTCCCGGTCGCACAGCACCACGGCGGGCTTTCCTGCCGGCGCCCGGTCCTGGAGGTCTGCGACCGTGGCGGTTTCAGGGAGGCCGACGGCGGGTTCGGCGAGGGCCGCGGCATCGACAAGGTACAGCCGGCTCCGCAGGCGGGCCTGCTGGATCGACGCCGACGCCCCCATCCACAGGAAGCTGCCCACCAGGGCGGTGATGAGGGTGAAGGAAATATCCGGCCGTGCGCCGCTGAGCAGGGGCAGGACAATGAACCACAGGGCCAGGCCGATCACGATGATCCGGCCGGCCCAACCGGCGGCAATGGTGCCCTTTTCCTGGCTGCCGGTGGCTTTCCAGACGGCGGATTCGACCAGCCGGCCCCCGTCCAGCGGAAGGCCGGGAAGCACGTTGAAGATGCCGATCAGCAGGTTGGCCCAGACGAAGATGTTGGCCAGGATGTCGGCCACGCCGCTCAGGTTCCCGTACGCGAGCGGGAGCCAGCCGGCGCCGGCAAGGGCGAAGTTCGCCGCCGGGCCTGCCATCGCCACCAGGACGGAGCGGCCGGGTGAGGCAGTGAAGCTCTGGAACTGGGTGTGGCCGCCCCAGAGGTTGAGGACAATTTTCTCCGTGGGCCAGTGGAAAATCTTGGCGGTCAGCGCGTGCGCGAGTTCGTGGGCCAGCACGGAGATCAGGAGCAGCAGCGCGTAGGCGAAGGCGACGAAGAAGGCGGTGACGCCGAGGCGCGGATTGTTGCTCTGCAGGACCGGCCCGTACGCGATCACCGTGAAGGCCGCGATGATGAACCAGGAATACGCCAGAAAAACCGGAATGCCGGCGATGCGGCCCAGCGGGATCCCCTCACGGCGGCTTGCCGGGTTCTTGCCGGGCTGTCCGTGGCCGCCGGTGTCAGCCACGGGGACGGCTCCCGGTCGGGGTGCCGGCCAGGGCGGCGGTCGAGTGGGGCGGCGAGAGAGCGGCTGAGTCCGCCGCGCCCCCGAAGGTGGCGTCCGGGAATTCGTGCCGCAGGGCCACGAGCTCTTCCAGGTCCGCAACCGTGCGGCCTTCAAGGGTGTCCCAGGTGGCGCGGCGGGGATCGTCCGGGAGGGGCAGGATGTGCGGGATGGCGACCGTGACGACCCCGGAGGCCACGGCGGCGGCGACACCCGGCACGGAATCTTCCAGGGCCACGCAGTGGTGCAGGCCGAGCTCGGGGTCCTGCTGCTGCAGGAGCTCAACGGCCGTCAGGTACGCTTCCGGGTGCGGCTTCCCCTGCGTGACCGTGTCCCCCGTGACGAGGAACTCGAAGTAGGGCTCCGGCAGGCTCGCAACGATCTCCCGGGCCAGCGGGGCTTCGGACATGGTGACGAGGGCGCAGCGGACGCCGGCGTTGTACAGTTCGTCGAGCAGTTCGCGGGCGCCGGGGCGCCAAGGAACGCAGTTCCGGACCTGGCTGACCACATGGCCGGTGAGGGTGTCGATGATGTCGCGCCGTTCCATCGCCACGCCGGCTTCCTGCAGGATGCCCGCGGAAAACGTCAGGGACTGTCCCACGAGCTGCATGGCCTGGTCCTGGGACCATTGTCCGCCGTGGGCTTCAACGAGCGCGCGTTCGGCTTCGATCCAGTAGGGCTCGGTGTCGACAATGGTGCCATCCATGTCCCAGAGCGCTGCTTTAAGGAGGGGCCGGGACGCTGAGGATTGCATGCCTTCCAGTCTACGGGGAAGCCCGCGGCCGGGTGCCCGCGCTACGCCTACGGCGAATTCCGACTTCCCGGCCGCGGGATTCCGGGCGGAAATTGGGCGGAAATGGGGCACGCTCAGTGCCGTATTGCCTGCGCGGGGCGGGGTCTTGGACGTAGGGTGATGGCATGAACAGCTTCGAGGCAGACCCCACCGAACCAGGCGCCGTCTCCGAGCCGGAGCGGCTGCTGCAGCCCGTCCCCGAGGGCCGGCGGATCACCGTCATGCTGGCGGCCTTTGAAGGCTGGAACGACGCCGGGGAAGCCGCCAGCGATGCCCTGCGCTATCTGAACAAGCTCTGGGGCGGCAAGAAGGTCGCTGCGATCGACGCGGACGAGTACTACGACTTCCAGTTCACCCGGCCCACGATCCGCCGGACGGCGGCCGGTGAGCGGAAGATCAAGTGGCCCTCCACTCGCATCTTCAAGGCCAGCGTCCCCGACTCGAACGTGGACGTCATCTTCGTCCAGGGCACCGAGCCCTCCTACAAGTGGCGTGCCTACACGGCGGAGCTGCTGGTGCATGCCGAGGCCCTGCATGTGGACTACGTCATCCTGGTCGGTGCGCTGCTGGCTGACGTGCCGCACAGCCGCCCGATTCCGGTCAGCACTTCGACGGACGACGCCGCACTGCGTGAGCGGATGGACTTGGAGGCCTCGCAGTACGAGGGGCCGGTGGGGATTGTCGGCGTGCTCGGCGAGGTGGCGTTGCTGGCCGGGCTCCCGACGGTCTCGCTCTGGGCGGCCGTGCCGCATTATGTGGCCCAGGCGCCGTCACCGAAAGCTCAGCTGGCCCTGCTGCACCGGATCGAGGAGCTGGTCCAGGTCCCCCTGGACACCACGGAACTGGTGGAGGAGGCCGACGCGTGGGAGCGCGGCGTGGACGAACTCGCCACCGAGGATCCCGAAATTGCGGCGTATGTCCGCCAGCTGGAGGAGGCCAAGGACACCGCCGACCTCCCGGAGGCCAGCGGCGAATCGATCGCCCGCGAGTTCGAGCGCTACCTTAAGCGCCGGGGCAAGGACAAGCCCTAGGCCGTACCTGCCTTCTTATCTGCGGAATCCACGGACCCTTCCAAGGGTTCTTCCCCGGGCCAGAGTCTTATGACCCTGCCGGTGGGCGCCTGTCGGGGCAAGAGTGGGACCTGCGCTACCGGTTGGGGTACCGTCCCGGCCTGGGCCGGGCAGGCCTCCCCCCCGCTCGGGATTCGGTTCTGTCCGACACCCTCGGGACCGGCAGCGTCGAGGAAGAAGCGGAGTGGCCGTTACGCCGGCCAGAACCCAGTGGAGGTCACACCATGTCAGAGCACAACTACACCTTGTTCGTGTCCTCGTACGCCGACGAGGACTCGGCGGCAGAGGATTTCAAGGCGATCAAAAGCATGGACGACGCGGCCGTGGCTGCTGCGGTGGTCCTGTCGCGTGACGCTTCGGGCAAGACCGAGGTCAAGGAGCACGGGGGCGGACTGGTCGCCGGCGGCACTACGGCCGGCGCCATCGGCGGGCTGGTGGTCGGTCTGTTCGCTCCGCCGCTCCTGCTGTCCGGCGTGATCGGTGCCGGAATCGGCGCAGGTGTTGGCGCCATCAGGAAGCGGCACGAGGAGAAGGCCATCGGCGTCAACGCGGACGAGTGGCTGCCGCCGGGCTCCTCGGCGATCGTGGCCCTCGTCGACGACCTCTACCTCGACCGAGTCGACAAGGCGATCGACAAGGCCACCAAGAGGGTCAGCAAGGCTGTCGAAAGTGGTGACTACGACGCCGTGGTCAAGGCCATCAACGAGGGTGACCAGAAGATCATCGACGCCGCTTCGTCCTGATCGGCCGAGGCGGCGGGTTAGAGCTCGACGCCGAGCAGGGCGTTGACGGCGTCGTTCACCAGCGCGGCGTCCGTGGCCGCGGCGGTCCCCGGGGATTCCAGGGCGGACTTGGCCCAGACGTCGACGGCGGCGAGGGCGCCGGGCGCGTTGAGGTCGTTGGCGAGTTCGGTCCGCATCCGGCCGATCAGGGCCGCGGCGGAGCCGTGGGGAGCCACGGCGAGGGCCTCGCGCCAGGTGCGGAGCCGGTCTTTGGCTTCGGCGAACCCGTCGACGGTCCAGGACCAGTCCGTGCGGTAGTGGTGGGCCAGGATCGCCAGGCGGATTGCGGCCGGCTCTTCCCCGTCGGCGCGGAGCCTGGAGACCAGGACCAGGTTGCCCTTGGACTTGCTCATCTTTTCCCCGTCGAGGCCCACCATGCCTGCGTGCGCGAAGTGGCGGGCCAGCGGCACGCCGGCCAGCGAGTACGCGTGGCCGGCACCCATTTCGTGGTGCGGGAAGACGAGGTCCGAGCCGCCGCCTTGGACGGTAAACGGCTTGGGTAGGTACTCCTGGGCGATTACGGTGCATTCGACGTGCCAGCCGGGCCGGCCCTCCCCCAGCTCGCCGCCGGGCCAGCGGGGCTCGCCCTCGCGGGCAACCCGCCAAAGCAGCGGGTCCAGCGCCTGGCGCTTCCCGGCCCGGCCCGGGTCTCCGCCGCGTTCGGCGAAGAGTTCCAGCATTTCGGCGTCGGAGAGGCCGGAAATCGATCCCAGGGTCCAGGCGTCGACGGCGTCGGCCGAGTGTTTCCCGGCGGCTTCGACGTCGTAGTACACGTCGCCGTCGGGCTCGCCGCCGGTGCCGGGGACGCGGTACGCGAGCCCGCTGTGCAGGAGGCGCTCGATGGCGGGAACGATCAGGGGAACGGCCTCGACGGCACCGATGTAGTGATCCGGGGCGAGGACGTTCAGGGCCTCCATGTCGGTCTGGAAAAGCTCGATCTGGCTCGCGGCGAGTTCGCGCCAGTCGACGCCGGTGGCCGTCGCGCGCTCCAGGAGGGGATCGTCGACGTCGGTCACGTTCTGGACGTAGGCGACGTGCTGGCGGCCGTCCCGCCACGCGCGGTTCAGGAGGTCGAAGGCGACATAGCTGGCCGCGTGGCCCATGTGCGTGGCGTCATAGGGGGTGATGCCGCAGACATACATGGACTGCTCACCGGTGGCCTCCAGGGTGACGATTCCGCCCTTGGCGGTGTCGAAGAGGCGCACGGCGGGCATGCTGCCGGGGAGCTGGGCAACAGGGCGGGAGATCCAGGATTTCACAGCCCAAGCCTAGTGCTAGGCGCTGATGACATTGAAACCGAGCAGCAGGAACAGGGACATACCCAGGAGGATCCGGTACCAGACAAAGAGCCGGTAGCCGCGGGTGGAGACGTACTTCAGGAACCAGCCAATGATGACGTAGCCCACAATGAAGGCGATCACGGTGGCCAGGGCCGTTTCCGCGAGCCCGTACGGGCCGGTGATGCCTTCCTTGGAAACCACCTTGTACAGCTGGTACAGGCCGCTGCCGAACACGGCGGGGATGGCCAGCAGGAACGAATACCGGGCCGCCGCCTCACGGGTGTAGCCCATCAGGAGCCCGGCGCTGATGGTGCCGCCGGAGCGGGACACGCCAGGGAACAGGGCCAGGGCCTGCGCGAGTCCGTAATATAGGCCATGTTTGTAGGTCAGCTGCGTCAGTTCGCGGTTCTGCCGGCCGATGGTGTCGGCCACCGCGAGGACCATGCCGAACACAATCAGCATGGTCGCGACGCCCCATAGGCTGCGGAGCACCGACTCGATCTGGTCCTGGAACAACAGGCCGAGGACGATGATCGGGACGCTGCCCAGGATCACCAGCCAGCCCATGCGCGCATCCGGGTCATGCCGGGACGCTTTGCCGGTCAGCGAAGCGGACCACGCGCGGATGATCCGCAGGATGTCGCGCCAGAAATAGACAATTACAGCCGTCTCGGTGCCCAGCTGGGTGATGGCCGTAAAGGCCGCGCCGGGGTCTGACGCCTCCGGCAGGAAGGCGCCGACAATCCGCAGATGGGCGCTCGAGGAAATCGGGAGGAACTCGGTCAGCCCCTGTACCAGGCCCAGCAGAGCCGCTTGTATCCAGTTCACGTTTATAGACCCTACGTTATGAAGCAGGGCGAATCCCCGTAAGCTTGCTGGCATGCAGCAGCGTTATGTCGGCAACAGTGGGTTGCGCGTGTCCGCCCTATCCCTTGGCACCATGTCCTGGGCCCGGGAAACCGAGGAACAGGATGCGGCCGCCCTGGTGCGGTCCTTCGTCGATGCCGGCGGAACCCTGATCGACACCGCGGCATCCTACGCCGACGGGCAGGCCGAGGCGATGCTCGGCGGAATGCTGGGCGACGTCGTCGCCCGTTCCGAAGTGGTGATCTCCACGAAGGCCGGACTGACGACGGCGGACGGGCGCCGCAGCGTCGACACGTCCCGCAACGGCATGCTCTCCGGGCTTGACGCGAGCCTTGCCCGGCTGGGCACCGACTATGTGGATCTCTGGTTCGCGCACGCCTGGGATTCAAATGTGCCGCTGGAGGAGACCCTGTCCGCGCTGGACCACGCCGTGCGGTCCGGCCGGGCACGTTACGCCGGCGTCTCCAATTTCAACGGCTGGCAGACAGCCAAGGCCGCCGCCATTGCGGGCTTTCCCCTCGTGGCCAACCAGTCCGAATACTCGCTCCTGCAGCGCAGCGCGGAGATTGAACTGATTCCGGCCATCGAGGACGCCGGGCTCGGCCTGATGGCCTGGGGTCCGATCGGACGCGGCGTCCTGAGCGGTAAATACCGCGGGCACATTCCCGGGGATTCCCGTGCCGCCAACCAGCGGCTCGCCACGTACGTGGAGCCTTATCTCGAGGCGCCGGCGTCAAGCGTGGTGGAAGCCGTCGCCATGGCGGCGAAGGGGCTCGGCCGGACGCCCCTGGATGTGTCGCTGAGCTGGCTCCTGTCCCAGCAAGGGGTGGCCACCGCGGTGGTCGGCCCCCGGACGCAGGTTCAGCTCAAGGAGATCCTGGATTCGGCCCTCGCGCCGCTTCCGCCGGAGATCGCCCAGGCCCTCGAGGATGTGTCCGACCCGGCCTGAGGCCGGTCCGGGGGTTCCGCAGGACCTGATTCTCTGGGTTTGTCCGTTCCCTGAGCCTGTCAGTTCTCTGAGTTCTGCAGGATCTCGAGGTCCTCTTCGTCGTCGATGTCGTCTTCGTCATCGTCGTCTTCGTCGCCGTCGATCACTTCCAGGGGCGTCACTTCCCCATACGCCTCATACAGGGCGTCGTCGTAGACTTCAAAGGCGTCAGCAACGGCGAAGAACGCCGCCTCGACCGCGGGATCCCCATCACTTCTGCGGGCGGAAGCCGCCGCCAGGTGTTCTTCCAATGCAGAGGTCAGTGACTGAAGCGCGACACGCGGATCGATGCTCATGACTTCACGTTAGTCGGAAAAAGACGAAAATGGAGAGCAATGAAAGAACATTTTCTGAGCAGCTCGGTCCGGCGGGAACGGGACTATGTGAAGCAGTACGAGTACCTCGTCCTGACGGTCGGTCCTGAGGATTCCCTGCCTGAGGCACGCCGGCGGCTCGTGGAGCATTCCGAGTACGGCAAATGGGAACTGGAACGCAGCCGCCTCTACGTGGGCGGCGGGCGGCGTTTCTGGTTGCGCCGGAAAGTCATCCAGGTCCAGCGCACCGTCTAGGACTCCCCCGGCGCTGAAACCACGGGCATCGCCGGGAGCGGGGCGACCAACGCCGCGGACCCCGGGGCCGCCTTAGGGTGGGTCCAGCGGGCCCAGCCAGGCGTTCGCCACAGTGTTGTGCGCCGACTCGTCGTCTGACGGGTGGAACATGCCGGCCAGCACATCCCGGTACAACCGCTCCAGCTCGGAGCCGCGGAAGTAGCTGGACCCTCCGGATACCCGGATGGCGAGATCCACCACGGCGCGCGCCGTTTCCGTGGCCCTGACCTTGAGGCCCACGAGCCGGGGGAACCACTGGCCGCCGTGGTCTACGAGTCCGTCGACGTCGGCCGCCACGCGGGACAGCTGCGGGTAGAGCGCATCCATGGCCATCGCCGCCTCTGCCACCTTCCAGCGGATGTCCGGGTCCTGGGCGTAGCTGCGGCCGCCGTTCTTGAATGACGTCCGGCGCTTGACCGCTTCAACCCCGAGCGTGAGGGCCCGTTCGCCGATTCCCGTATAGACCGCGGCGAGCAGGGTTTCGAAGCAGGCAAAGATCGCGAAGATCAGGGGGTCGGCGTTCGGGCCCACCGGCAGTTTCCGGAAGATCCTTTCCGCCGGCACGACGGCGCCGTCCAGGAGGGTCGTGTTGGACTGGCTGGCCCGCATGCCGAGCGTGTCCCAGTCCGGCAGAATCTCGTAGCCGGGCGTTTCCCGGGTCATGAATCCGTGGACCAGTTCCCCGGCGCCGTCCTGGGCGGAGGAGTCCTTCCCGAAAATCCCCAGCCGGGTCCACGCCGGTGACAGGCTCGTGAAGATCTTGCGGCCGGTGAAGCTGTAGCCGCCGTCGGGCAGGGGGACGGCCTCGGTGCGGGAATCGAACAGCACGGAGTCGTTACCGGCCTCCGAATTGCCGAAGGCAAAGACCTCCCCCTGCGCAGCCTCCTGCAGGATGAAATCCAGCGAGGGGTCACCCCGGGCGGCCAGCACCTGGGCGACGCCGGTCCACACCAGGTGCATGTTGACGGCAAGTGCGGTGGCCGGCGCCGCCGTCGCCAGAAGCCGCTGCAGCTGCGCCGCTTCCGCCAGCCTGAGTCCGAGGCCGCCGTCGGCCGCGGGGACAAAAATCTTCAGGTAGCCGGCCGCCTTCAGCTCGGCAAGGTCCTCGTGGAAGAAGGCGTTGTCGCGGTCGTAGCCGGCGGCGCGTCCCCGGATCCGTTCCAGCAGCGGCCCGCTAAGGATGTCCTCGGGCGTCATGGCCGGGTGTCCGCTCAGTAGTTGGTGAGCAGGGTGTCGAGCACCCGCGCCCCAAATTTCAAGGAATCCGCCGGGACGCGTTCGTCGACGCCGTGGAACATGCCAGTGAAGTCGAGTTCGTCCGGGAGCATCAACGGGGCGAAGCCATAGCCGGTGATGCCCAGCCGGCTCAGGGACTTGTTGTCGGTCCCGCCGGACAGCGTGTACGGCAACACCTTGGCGCCCGGATCCTCGGAATGCAGGGCATCGATCATCGAATCGACGAGGTTGCCGGCGAACGGCACCTCCAGCGAGACGTCGTTGTGCACGTAGCTGATGTCCACGCCGGTGCCGGCAAGCTCCCGCACGATCTCCAGGACCTGCTGCTCCTGCCCGGGCAGGGTCCGGCAGTCGATGAGGGCCTCGGCCGACTCCGGAATGACGTTGTGCTTGTAGCCGCCCTTGAGCAGGGTGGGATTGGTGGTGTTCTGCAGTGTGGCGCCGACAAAGCGGGCCACCGTGCCGAGTTCCTTGAGGATCTTGTCCGGATCGTCCGGATCGAATTCGACGCCGGTGAGTTCGGTGACTCCGTCGAGGAACTGCCGGGTGGTCGGTGTGAGCTCGATCGGCCAGTTGTACGCACCAATCCGGGAGACCGCACCGGCAAGCCGGGTCACGGCGTTGTCGGTGTTGATCTGCGAGCCGTGGCCTGCGCGGCCATGGGCAACAAGGCGCAGCCAGGAGAGGCCCTTTTCCGCCGTCTGGAGCAGATAGGTGCGCTGCCCGCCGATGGTGGCGGAAAAGCCGCCGACCTCGGAGATCGCTTCCGTGGCGCCCTCAAAGAGTTCGGGCCGCTTGTCGACGGCGTAGCGGGCGCCGTAGGTGCCGCCGGCTTCCTCGTCGGCGAAGAACGCGAAGATGAGGTCCCGCTTGGGTTTGCGGCCCGTGCGGGCGAAGTTGCGCAGCACAGACAGGATCATGGCGTCCATGTCCTTCATGTCCACGGCGCCGCGCCCCCAGATCAGGCCGTCTTTCAGTTCGGCGCCGAAGGGGTCAACGGACCACTGCTCGCGGAGGGCCGGGACGACGTCCAAGTGGCCGTGGACCACCAGGGCGCTGGCCGAGGAGTCCTCCCCTGCCAGCCGGGTCACCACGCTGGCGCGGCCGGGGGCGGCCTCGAAAATTTCGGCCTCCAGCCCGACTTCCGCCATGAGCCCGGCGGTGTATTCGGCGGCCGCGCGTTCACCGGGGCCGGAGCCGTCACCGTAGTTGGATGTGTCGATGCGGATCAGCTCTTGGCAGATCCTGACGACCTCGTCCTCGGGCCTGGGTTCGGTCCGGTTGTCAGTCATTGCGGCTCCTCGTGGCGGGTGGCTCAATTGCTGGCTTCAGCCTACCCACACGCCCCCGCAAAGCCCCGATTATTTGTTTCCGGAAAAGTCGTGCTAGAGTCTTTCTCGCTGCTTCCGAGAAAAGCAAAACGCTGAAAGGCGAAAACGTTCCCGGAATTACCACCTGCGCGGGTGGCGGAATGGCAGACGCGCTAGCTTGAGGTGCTAGTCCTCGAAAGGGGGTGGGGGTTCAAGTCCCCCTCCGCGCACAACAGGAAACACCCTGGAATCCAAGGATTCCAGGGTGTTTTTTTGTGTCTGCTTTGTTATTGCGGCTCTGCCTCACCCGGCTGCTCAGGCTCGGGCAGCGGATCGCGGCCGGACCACGTCTTGAGGACGGTCCAGGCCACGGCGGTGATCGGCACGGCCAGCAGCGCTCCAACGATGCCTGCGAGCAGGGTGCCGGCAGCCAGGGCGAGCAGAATGGCCAGCCCGTGGATTCTGAGCACTTTGCCCATCAGGACCGGCTGCAGGAAGTGGTGTTCAAGCTGGTTCACGCCGATGACGACGGCGAGGACGATGAGCGCCTGAACGGGGCCTTTGGAGATCAGGGCGACGGCGATGGCGAGGGTACCTGCAACGGTGGCCCCGATGATCGGGATGAATCCGCCCATGAAGATGAATACGCCCAGCGGAAGGGCCAGGGGAACTCCCAGGATGACGAGGGTGATCCCGACGACAAGACCGTCGATTGCGGCGACGATTGCGGTGCCGCGGACGTAACCGCCCAGGACGACGGTGCTGCGGTCTGCGGCCAGGCGTGCCTTGGCGCGGTGGTCAGCGGGAAGGAAGCCGATGAGAAAGGTCCGGATCTCAGGCCCGTCCTYGAGGAAGAAGAACAGCGTCACGACCATCAAGATGGCGCCGGCGAAGATTTCCCCCACGGTGCGTGCCCCGATGAGGGCTTCTGCACCGAAGGTGCTGGAGGTGAAGAACTCCCGCACCGAGTCGATGGCGGCGGTGATCTGTATGTCGCTGATTGGGACAGGTCCGGTGGTGAGGAAGGAGTGCAGTTGGGCAACCCCGGCGGCGGCGTGGGCTGAGAGCTCTGCCCACTGGCGGGAGACCAGGATCACGATGCCGGTGATGATGCCGCCGACGACAGCGAGGATGGCCACGAATGAGGCTACGACGGCGAGGGCCCGCGGCCAGGAGCGCTCCGTGAGCCAGCGGACCAGCGGCGAGATGGCGGCGGCCAGGATGACGGCAATCAGGACCGGGATGATGACGAGTGGAACACGGGTCGCGGTCCAGATGATCGCCCATGCGAGGGCGGCCACCGTGAGGGCCTGGACGGATCGGATGCTGGCCCGGCCGAGTCCGTCCGACCATATGGCCGCAATACCGGTGTGGGGTTCGGTCATCGGGCTCTCTCTTTCGCAGCGCTGAATTTATCGCGGCTACTTCCAGTTCAAGGGTTTCGGTCTGGACTGTTGCCACATATCGTAAAACCGTGCGCGGGCCTGATCCCCGCGTAGCTGTTCCAAGGCATGTAAGCGCCCGTAGCTGAATCCGTTGCCTCCGTTGGCCGCGGACTCTGCCGCGAGTGTGAGCAGGGTTTGTCGGGTGACCACGCTGTCCTGGAAGTCTCCGAGTATTTCCTGGATGCCCTCCGCGGCCCGGGCAAGGGCAGTTGCTTGTTTGCCGAAAATCGGGGAGGCGGCTTCAGCGGCATAGCGGAGCCGCTTGGCGCTCTTTCGAACTTCGTGCAGTGCAACATCCTGCGGCCCCCGTCCGGTGGCGCTGTCTACGGCGCGGACCGCTGCGTTCAGGCGCTTTCGTTCCCCTGAGACGAGCCGTCCAACCGTCCGCAGCGCTTCGTTTTCTGCTGAGGCGCTGAGTGGAGGTGCTGCAAGGAAGGCATCGAGGGAATCGAGGAGACGGAAGTAGCGGTCGCTGTCCAGCGCCGCCAAGCCTGCGGCACGGCCCTGCTGCTGGATGGTGCCGAGGTGCTCTTCGACTTGCTGCGCAACCGGACCGATCAACAGCTCCCGTGGTTCGGCGTCGAGCATGTCCTTCAGCCTGGCGCGGATGACCTCGGTGTCCCGGGCCTGGCCCACGGTGCCGGCGAGCCACTGGAGTTCGGCCCGCAGGAACTTGGCGGTCGTCCCATCTGTGAGCTTCCGGAAGGTCGCCAATGCTGACCGTAACCGGCGCGCGGACACCCGAAGTTGATGCACGGCATCGGGCGCATCGACTCTGACTCCCGGGTCATGGAACTTCAGGGCGCCTGCCTGTTGGAACATGTAGGACAGCGCGACGTCCGAGGCCGGCCCGTGCCGGCTCGGCTTTGGGGCGGCTTCGGGATCCCCCGGATAGGTGGATCCGAGAGCCCTGGCCAGCTTGGACGGCAGGGAGGAGACGGGGACTCCCTCAGCTGCGAGCAGTGCGTCGGCGTCCTGGAGCAGCTGCCGGGGACCGTCGGCGAGTTCAATCTCCCACTCCCGCCACCGAGACGGTGCTGCCGGGGCTAACAGGGATTGCGCCTCGACGTGGTCGTCGCTGAACTGGGCCAGGACGGCGCCGTCGGCGGCGTACAAGGGGGTCGAACTCCGGTTCGTCTTGACGCGTGCCACGGGCACCAGCATCTGGCTGCGGGTGTGAACAAGCACTAACTGGCGCAAAAGCTCCGGCACGGCATCCTGGTCGCCTCCAAGCGGCTCCCCTATCTCCCGCCGCTCCCCCGCGGTGACTGGGAGTTTGAGGTGCCAGCCGGCATCCGGACCGCCGGACCGGCGGCGCAGGGTGATCCGCCGTGCGGCCAGCGCCAGTGCCTCAGTATCAAAGTAGACGGCGTCCAGCTGCTCTGTAACGGGTTGCCCGACGCGAGCCACCCCTTGGATTGCTCCCAGTTGCGGGAGGGCGTCGGATTCCGAAGGGCTGTACTTGTGTTCCACCTCAATGACTTCGGAACCGGCCATACTCCATTCTAGGAACCGGCATGCCCGCCCGCCCGTGCCCTAAGCCCTCTTTCAGGGGAACCCGGCACCGCGGCTGCGCCTGCCAGGGGCACGTGGCGAAGCTCCGGTCAAATAGCGGTTGACCGGAGCTTCGGGACCATTATGGGCAGTGATTCCTGTGTATTGGTCGGGAAAGGCCGCCCGCCGCTAGGGGTTGAGAAATTCGCTCATGAGGGGCGCATTGCGGACGTTGTCGGTCAGGGGCGTCAGCCCCCACACGTCCTCGATGGTGTGCAGCAACGAATAGTGCGAGTAGGCGGCATGGGAGGTGAAGCCCTTCCGCGCCGCCGGGCCGGCAAATACCGTGGCCACCCGGTTGTCGTCTTTGCTGCCCTCGTCCCACGTAAGCACCAGCAGGGAGTTCTGCGTCGTGAAGGCCGGTGACCCAAGAATCCGCGGCACCTCGCGGGAGAGCCAGTCGTCTCCGGTACTGATGGGACAGTCGTGGGTGTCGTTGCACATGTCTGGGCTGATGAAGGAGTAGTCCGGCAGGGCCGACGCCGACTGCAGGTCCTGTTCCAGCCGGCCATACGGCACAACATGGTCCGAGCACGAGGCCAAATCGTCCGTCACGGCGGGGTAGTACATGAACGGATTGTGCTTCACCGCATACCGCCGGGAGTCGTGCGCAACGCAGGGCGCGGGCATGCCCTCGGCGTACATTTTCCACGTCCGTCCGGATTGGGTGATCTCATCGGCGATGGAGCGCACATCGGCGGTGCAGGACTTCGGTTTGCAGTCGCTGGTGATCCCCGCGTTGGTCCCGCTCGTCAGGGCGAGGTAGTTGGGCAGGCTCGGATGCGTAATGGCCCGATAGTTGGCGGCCGTGGAGAATTCCGCCGCCAGCTTGTTGAAGTAGCCTGCCTCGCTGGCTCCCATGATCTGCGAGGCCGCCTTGTTTTCCTGGACGATGATCACAATGTGTTCGATTCCGCCGTTGCCCTGCCGCCCCGGCTCCGGGTGCGGCGCCGGCTGTGCGAAGTACGGGGACGGTGGAGGGGTCGCGGCGGGAGGCGTGTCCTGGCCCGGGGGCCGGGACGGGGATTCGGCAGGAGCCGACTCAGCAGGCGTGGATTGGGGCGGTGTGGATTGGAAGGGCGCAGGCGGGCCCGCTTGGAAGGGTTGCACCGGGGTGCACCCCGCCAACAGCATCGCCAGCGCCCAAACGCCCGCCAGACCCCCTCGGCCGATCCGCGTCATCGGACCATGCTAGCGGCCGGCATCGGCGCGGCCAATGCCGTCTGCGGGCAGGGTCTCAGGTCCGGCTCAGGTCCCGGAATCGAGGGCACTCCGGACGGTGCCCAGCAGGGACAGGAACCGCTCATTGCCCGGCAGGTCATCGATCAGGACCACGCCCTCGGGAGCGGCCAGCGGGATGCGCCAGTTCGGGTACTCGGTGCTGGTGCCCGGCTGGTTCTGGGTCCGGGTCTCCCCCACGGCGTCCACGAGCGCCACGCCCAGCAGCGAGGACGGGGCCAACGCCGTGTAGGCGTACAGCGCCTCCACCGTGGCCCGGACATCGGTGCCGCCGGTGTCCGTCAGCAGGCCGCGTGCCCGGACCTGGCCCAGCACTGCCTCTTGCTCGGCCGCGGCCTCGGCGCGTTCTTCATCAATGGGGCGCCGCAACAGCCCGAGCGATTCCCGCAAAGTGACATGTTCCCCGGCAAGGTAACCCGCCGTCGGGGGCAGATCGTGGGTGTTGACGCTGGTCAGGCATTGCCGGCGGTAGTGCTCCGGCGGGATCGGGCCGTCGGCGTCGTGTTCGAACCAGAGAATTGATGTGCCGAAGATCCCCCGTTCGGCCAGGTAGCCGCGGACCCACGGCTCGAACACGCCCAGGTCTTCGCCGATCACGATCGCCCCGGCCCGTTGCGCCTCGAGGGCCAGGATGCCGATGAGCGCCTCGTAGTCGTAATGCACGTACGTGCCGTGCTCCGGGCCGGCGCCCTCGGGGATCCACCACAACCGGAACAAGCCGAGGATATGGTCCACGCGGATGCCGCCGGCGTGCCGCAGCACGGTCCGGAGCATGTCCCGGTAGGCGGCATAGCCGGATTCGGCGAGCCGGCCCGGGTGCCACGGCGGCTGGGACCAGTTCTGGCCCAGCTGGTTGAACATGTCCGGAGGTGCGCCCACCGTAACGCCCCGGGCGAGAACGCCGGCCAGCGTCCAGGCGTCGGCACCGCCAGGCTTCACGCCAACGGCGAGGTCATGGACCACACCGATCCCCATCCCCGCCTGGCGTGCAGAACGCTGGGCCGCCTCGAGCTGCTGGTCGCAGAGCCACTGGAGCCAGCAGTGGAACTCGATCCGGGCGGCGAGCCTCTGCCGCTGCTCCACACAGTATGGCGAGGCCGGGGATGCCGCCGCCCCGGCCCATTCCGGCGCCGACTGCGGCAGCTGTTCGGCGAGCGCACACCACAGCGCAAAGTCCTCGAGCCCCTGCCCCTGCTCGGCACAGAAGTCCGCGAACTGCCGCGTGCGGGCCGGACCGCGGCGAACCGCAAACACGAGCTCCAGGGCCGTGAGCTTCGCCGTGTAGCTGGCGTTGCGGTCCAGGAGGTCCCGTGACCGGTTGGCCGCCTGCAAACCTTCGGCCAGGCGTGCCACCTCGGCCCGGCCTGCAGCGTCCAGGTAACCGTATTCCGGGATTTCCTCCACCCGCAGGTAGAGCGGGCTGAAAAAGCGCCGGGTGGCGGGCAGGTACGGGGAGTCCTCGACCGGCGGCACGGGTTCGGCGGCATGCAGCGGGTTGACCAGCACAAAGCCGGCCCCCTGCTCACCGGCAACCGCGGCGAGGTCGCTGAGGTCCGCGAAGTCGCCAATCCCCCAGGACCGGGAGGACCGCACGGAGTACAGCTGGGCCGTCAGCCCCCAGGTGCGGCGTTTCGCGAGCACGGCAGGGGCCCGGAGCTGGTCGGGCGTCACAACCAGCGGGCACTGCGCCAGGGTGCCTTCGGCGTCGGCTGTCAGGGTGTGCCAGCCCAGGCCGAGGCCGCCGGGAATGGCGAACGTGGCACGTCCTGTCAGGACGCCGTCGACGTCAACCGGCTGGTCCCAGTTCTCCCGCTGGACGGCGTCATGCCTGCTGCCGTCCTCGGCATCGATCCAGACGCGGACACCGCTGCCGTGCGGGACATGGACATCCACGGGGGTCTCCCGTCCCTCCCTCACCACAAGAACCGGCGGGAGGGTGCGCCGCCACGGTGCCAGCCGGGACTCGGCCAGGGAGCGCTGCTGCTCCTGGAGCCCGTCGGCGGGGACACCGAGGGCCGCCAGCACGTCCCGCAGCGTTCCGGCGGCCACGGAGTGCTCTACTCCGTCCCAGCCCCAGTAGCTCGTGTCCACGCCATGGGCCGCGGCGAGTTCGCGCAGCAGTGCGTCAGCCATGTCAGTGACCCCGGGGTTCCCGGGACTTCCAGGTGAACCTGCGTATTCCGGGTTTGCGGGGTTTTCGGTGGTCTCGGGATGCGTCTGGTCCGCCATGCGCCCACTCTAGACGCTGCCTCCGCGCCCCGCGCCCCCTCCGTGGATGTGCGATTCACCTACCAGTTCTTCGAGTCCCTCCACGGCGGCCGCAAACGCAGGACCGATGGACGGGTACCACCACGGACACTGCCCGCGGCGCGGAAAGGCCCTTCCGACCGTTTAGGCGCCGCCACAGCGCCCGCGCTAGCCTTGCACTCTATGGTTGACGTCGAACGGTTCCGGATCCTGCTGCACGAGGAACGTCACCGGAAGCTTGCCCTCCTGCCCGCTCTCCGCGAAGACATCACCTCGGTCAATGCCGCCCGCCGGGACTCCAATGTCGACGACGAGCACGATCCCGAGGGCACCACCATCGCCTTCGAGCTGTCCCAGGCATCCGCGCTCCTGGAACAGAGCCGGGCCTCCTTGGCGCAGATCGATGCCGCCCTTTCCCGGATGGAAGAGGGCACCTACGGGATCTGCGCAGTGTGCGGCGCCCCGATCCCCGAGGGCCGGCTGGAGGCCAGGCCCTGGACGGCGTACTGCATCGAGCATGCCTCGGGCAGGACATGACCCGCCACGGCCTCCCGGTGGAACCGAACCTGGCCCTGACGTGGTGGGAGCGGATCGTTGCCGGGTTCACCCACACCCCCAGCCCGCACGTGACCAGTACCGAGCTCGTGGCGGTGATCCTGCTGGCCGTCGCCGTGTCCCTGCCGCGCCAGACCTGGCGCTACTTTGGTCTGCTCGCCACCGTGACCCACGAACTCGGACACGCGTTCGCCGCCCTCACCTCCGGCCAGCGGCTCGGGGGCATCCGGCTGGGCCTGGACCACTCCGGCACCACCACGACTTACAGCCGGAGCCGGCTCTCCGCCGCCTGGTCGACCTTCTGGGGTTACCCCGTGCCCGCCGTCGTTGGTGCAGTGATGGTCTGGTGCGGATTCAACGGCTGGGGACCCGCCGCGATGTCGGTGGGCACGCTGATCCTCCTGGCGTCATTCCTGTTCCTGCGCAACGGCGTCGGCCTCCTCATCACTGCCGCCGCCGTGCTGGGCTCGGCGCTCCTGGTGCTGTTTGTGCCGCCGGCGTTCAACGCTCACGTGATGATCGTGCTGGGCCTGGCGCTCCTGGTCGCGGCCGTCAGGGATCTCGGCAAACTGGCGAACGTCCATCTGCGGCACCGCGACAGGCTCCCGACGTCGGACGCCTACCTGCTGGCCCGGGCCACCTCCGTCCCCGCCGCGGTATGGATTGCGCTCTTCGCCGCCGTGGTGGCCGGCGCCTGGTGGTTTGCCTGGCAGCCCATGGCGCCGGTGTTCACCGCCATGTAGTGCGCAACAGTGTTCGGACCGTTCAGTGCCCGGCCTTAGGCTGGGACCATGAGCCAGAGAACCCACACCGACGATCCGGGATTCAGCACCAAGGGCGCCTACGTGACCGGCGGCGAGGAATTCACCCGGGACACCAACTACATTGAGGACCGGATCACCCGGGACGGCGGCGCGGGCCGCAACGGCGAGCCCGGCTGGCCGGTGGAGCCTGGCCGCTACCGCCTCATCGCGGCGCGTGCCTGCCCGTGGGCCAACCGCACGGTGATCGTGCGCCGGCTGCTCGGGCTGGAAGAGGTCATCTCCCTCGGCCAGCCCGGTCCCACCCACGACGCCCGGTCCTGGACGTTCGACCTCGACCCGGATGGCAGGGACCCCGTCCTCGGGATTGAGCGCATCCAGGACGCGTACTTCCGCCGCTTCCCCGGCTACCCCCGAGGGATTACCGTCCCGGCGATCGTGGACGTGCCCAGCGGGCAGGTCGTCACCAACGACTTCGCCCAGATCACGCTCGACTTTTCCACGCAGTGGGCGCAGTATCACCGGGCCGGTGCGCCGGAGCTGTACCCGGAGCACCTGAGGGAAGAAATCGACGCCGTCAACAAGCGCGTCTTCACCGAAGTGAACAACGGGGTCTACCGGTGCGGCTTCGCCGGTTCCCAGGAGGCCTATAACGCCGCCTACGATCGGCTCTGGACGGCTCTCGACTGGCTCGAAGACCGCCTGGCCGGGCAACGCTACCTGGTGGGCGACACCATCACGGAGGCAGATGTCCGCCTGTTCACGACGCTGGCCCGCTTCGACGCCGTGTATCACGGCCACTTCAAGTGCAACCGGCAAAAGCTCAGCGAGATGCCGGTCCTGTGGGCCTACGCCCGCGACCTATTCCAGACGCCCGGGTTCGGTGACACCACCGACTTTGTGCAGATCAAGGAGCACTACTACATCGTCCATGAGGACATCAATCCCACCGGAGTGGTCCCGCGCGGACCTGAACTGGGCAACTGGCTCTCAGAACACGGCCGCGAAGCGCTGGGCGGCCGGCCGTTCGGCGACGGCACGGCTCCCGGACCGGTCCGCGCCGGTGAAGAGGTCGCCCCGGGACACGGCGCAGCCTGATGCCGGCAGCGGCCGGCGCGGAGCCGGGGTGGGGCACGGCAAGCGGAGCTGTGGAGACGGGAGCTGTGGACACATCAGCGCGGACCGTCTCGACCGGCCTTGCCACCCCCGAATTCGCGGAAGTTCGTGAGCTCTTCGACTCCTTCCTGTCCGATGACGCGGGCTACAGCGCGCAACTGTCCGTCTACCGCCGCGGCACCAAGGTGGTGGACCTTTACGGCGGCCCGGGCTTCGCGCCAGGGGACATCACTGGCACCTAATCCTGTTCCAAGGGAGTCGCCGCATTCGTGATCGCCCTCCTCGTCCAGGACGGCCGGCTCGACCTTGACCGGACCGTCGCGTCCTACTGGCCGGAGTTCGGCGTCCAGGGCAAGGACCGGCTCACCGTGCGGCAGGCCCTGTCCCATCAGGCGGGGCTGCCCGGCGTCGTCGGCGGTTTTCCGCTGGCGGAGTTCACCACGCCCGCCGCGGCACGGCGTCTCGCGGCCTCGGCGCCGCTGTGGCGCCCGGGCACGGCCTTCGGCTACCACGCACTGACCATGGGGATCCTGATGGAGGAGCTTTGCCGCCGTATCTCCGGGATGCCGCTCCAGGGGCTCTACGACGCACGCATCCGCCACCCGTGGGGCATTGACTTCTTCCTGGGCCTGCCTGAGGACCAGGAACCGCGATACCGCGAGGTACTCTACGATCCCGACCCGGCCCAGCCGTGGCTGGACCCGCTCAGCCTCGATGGCCTGGTCAGCAACGCGCCGGTCAGCACCATCATGGAGCTGCCCAACCATCGGTCAGTGCGCGCCTCGGGGATGAGCAGCGCCGGAGGTGTGGGGTCAGCCGACGGGCTGGCCAGGCTCTATGCCGCCGCCACAACGGGGGTGGACGGCAGCCCCGCGTTCCTGAACCCGGCCACCATCGATCTCATGGCCGCGGAGCAGGTCTGGGGACTGGACCGTTGCTCCGGCTCGGACAACGCCTTCGCCGTGGTGTTCATGAAACCCCAGCCGGGACGGAACTTCGGCAGCCATCTGGCGTTCGGACACGAGGGCGCCAACGCTGCCCTCGGCTTCGCGGATCCCGGCTACGGCCTCGGGTTCGGGTATGTGCCCCGCCGCAGCGAAGAGGGCAGGACCGGGGGCCGGGCCCAGCGGCTGTCCGCGGCGGTGCGGCGGGCCGCCCACGCCGCGTCCTGAGCGGGTCCGCATCGGTTCCTTCGGCGCCTCCCGGGGTTCGTCCAGTTGTCGCAGGAGCCTCCCGGCCCTAGGGTGAGCCGAATGGCCCTTCCAGAAAAGACTGTCGGCAGCCCGCCCTCCCCGCTGCGCCGATGGACCCGAACCGCGGGCAGCGCAGTCGCCGCGGCCGTGCTGTGGCCCCGGCTCCAGCTGGCCCTGAAGGCAGGGCTGGCCGCGGGCATCGCCTTCGCGATCGCCCCCTTCATGCCGGGCTCCGCCGCCGAGTATCCGTACTACGCCCCGCTCGGCGCCTTGGTGGCCATGTACGAGAACGTTGCCGGTTCCATGCGCCAGGGCGTACAGACGCTCGTCGGACTGGCGATCGGCGTCGGTCTTGCGTTCATGCTGTTCAGCCTCGGCGCGCCATCTCCGTGGACGGTCGCGGTGGTCATGGGCCTGGGCGTTATTCTTGCCGGCCTGCCCAAGATCGGTTCGGGCCGGGACTGGATCCCGACGGCGGCGCTTCTGGTGCTGTTGGTCGGCGGCCATAATCCGGACTCGTTCTCGTTCGGGTACCTCTTCCAGATGGGCGTCGGCGTCACGGTGGGCATCATCGTGAACCTGCTGGTCTTCCCGCCGCTGCACTTCCGGGCCGCGGCCCTGAGTATCGCGGAACTGCGCCAGGCGCTCGCCCAGCAGCTCTGGGACATGGGCAAGGCCCTCAAGGAAAGCTGGCCGCCGGAACATCAGGACTGGTCCCGCCGCTCGGAGGCGCTCGCAGCCCACGCCCGCTCCGTGCGCCTCGCCGTCGAGAAGGCCGATGCGAGCCGCCAGGCCAATCCCCGCCGCCACCTGCATCCGCGCGATATGGAGCTCGACTACCGGAACCTGCGGGACCTCGAGCGGCTGACCTTCCACGTCCAGGACGTGACCCAGGTGCTCTCGGACGTCATCTGGGACCATGACACCCCGTTCGTGGTCCCCGACGCCTACGCGGCGCCCCTCGGGGACGCCATGGCCTCCGTCGGGGACGTGCTGCGTGCCTTGGAGGAAGAACAGCCGGAACGCCAGGCCGAACTGGCCCGCTCCGCCGACGCGGCCATCAACGAGCTGACGGCCCGGCTTGCCGCCGAACAGCACAGCAGGGACGCCCCGAGCGCGGTGGAATCCATCCTCGTGAGCCTCCACCGCATGCTGCGCGTCGCCACGCCGGGCCGGCCGGAGGCAGAACCGGCCAACACGCCTGCAAGCTAGGCAAACGCGCGGCGTCCGCCCGCTGGGCAGGCCCGACGGAACGGACGGCGGCGGCGGGGGCTGGGTTGTCCCGGCCCGGGAGATTCGTCCCGGGCCCGGCTACGGCAGCGCCGCGACAGAACCGCTGAAGTGCCGGCGCCCGGACAGCGGGTTCCACGCCACATAGTCGGAGCGCTGCCATGGGCCCCCGTCGGCCTGCACCGTGCTGATGTCCAGCGCCACGCGGGCCGGCAGGAACACGGGCGCTTCGAAGGCGACGTCCCAGCGGAACGAGTCCCCCCTGACGGCGCCGACGTCGGCCAGCGCCCGGGACGCCAGGTACATGCCGTGGGCAAGGGACCGCCGCTGACCGAGAGCCTTGGCAGTCAGGACGCTCAGGTGGATGGGGTTGAAGTCGCCGGACACAGCCGCGTAGGCCCGCCCGGTGTCAACGCCCAGCTGCCACAGGGCCGTGGGGTCCGGCACCGAGAACGGCGGCAGCGTCAACGGCACCGAGGTCTTGTCGATCCCGGGCAGGAACACCCCTTTGGCCAGGTAGGTCGAGACCCCGCGCCAGCGGACGGCGTCCTGGCCGGCGGCACGGACCTCTGCCACGACATCGAGCTGCGTGCCTGCCCGGTGTCCGCGCAGGTCCTGCACCCGGGCCCGGATATCCAGGGCCTGGGTGAACAGGACCGGCGCGGACTGCACCACCGTGTTGCTGAGGTGGATCATGCCCAGCAGGGGCAGCGGAAAATCGTCCCGGTTCAGCACGCTCATGGCCAGCGGAAACGCCAGGGCATGGATAAAGCCGGCCGGCAGGACATCGCTCGCGCTCTCGCCGATCAGGTGCTGGTAGGCCGTCAGGTTGGCGACGTCGGCCTTCACGCCGCGCACCTCGTGGGTGTAGGCCGGCAGCTCGGTGCCGCCGTGGGTGCCCAGAACCCGTCGCCGCGCCGCCGCGGCCGCCGCGTTGACGTAGAGCTTGGACAGGGCCGGCATCTCGCCGAGGATGACGGTCTGGGAACCGCTCATGCGCCCACCAGGTTCTGCCCGCAGACGCGCAGCACCTCGCCGGAAATCCCGCCGGCAGCGTCGCTGGCCAGGAACGCGATGGCCTCGGCGACGTCGCCGGGCTGGCCGCCCTGCTGCAGGGAGTTGAGCCGCCGTGCCACTTCGCGGGTCGCGAAGGGGATCCGGGCGGTCATCTCGGTTTCGATGAACCCCGGAGCGACGGCGTTGATGGACCCGCCGCGCCCGCCGATCAGCGGCGCCGTGGCACGGACCATGCCGATCACGCCGGCCTTGGACGCGGCATAGTTGGTCTGGCCGCGGTTTCCGGCGATGCCGCTGGTGGAGGCCACGGACACAATCCTGGGCGAGCCGCGGAAATGCTCCGAGGCCAGGAGCGCCTCATTGATCCGCAGTTGAGCGGCGATGTTGACGGCGATCACGGAGTTCCAGCGGCCCGCGTCCATGTTGGCCAGGAGCTTGTCACGGGTGATCCCGGCATTGTGGATGACGATGTCCAGCCGGCCGTGCCGTGCCGCGGCGTGGTCGATGATCCGTTGGCCGGCGTCGTCGCGGCTGATGTCCAGCTGCAGGGCCGTCCCGTGGACCTCGTTGGCCACCTCAGCAAGATGGTCCCCGGCCGCCGGGATGTCGACGAGGATGACCGTGGCGCCGTCGCGGTACAGGGTGCGGGCGATCGCGGCCCCGATTCCCCGGGCGGCGCCGGTCACCACGGCCACCTTGCCGGCCAGCGGCTTCCCGACGTCCCCGGGCAGCTGCCCGGCGTCGGAGCTGACGGTCAGGAACTGCCCGTCCACAAACGCCGAGCGGCCCGACAGGAAGAACCTCAACGCCCCCAGCGTCGCGGGGCTCGTAGGCCGTGCGCCGTCCCCGAGCAGGATGCCGTTGCCGGTGGCGCCGGCCCGGAGTTCCTTCGCCAAAGACCGCAGGAGACCGTCCACGCCCTGCCGGGCCGCTGCCGTTGCCGGCCCCGGCGCGGAGTCTGCCGTGCGGGACACGGTGATGAGGCGGGCGTTCGGGGCAAGATCGCGCAGCGAGGCGGCCGTGGTGAGGACGGGTTTTTCGAGGTCGCCGGGGTGGGCCAGTTCGTCCAGTACCAGGATGATGGCGCCGAGCTTTTCCTTGGGTATCGCGTGACGGCGGACATCGAGGTTCCAGGACAGGAGTGTGGCGGCGAGCTCGTCCGCGCCGCCGGTTGATCCCTGGACCAGTAAGGGCCCTTCGATGAGGGGGCGGCCGGGCTGGTACCGCCGGAGGGCCACCGGCTGCGGGAGGCCGAGCCGCTTGGCGATGTCCTTGCCGAGTCCGTGGCTGACGAACTGGGTGTATTTGTCGCTCATCCGATTCTCCCTAGAGTGCTTCGAGGATTGCGACGACGCCCTGGCCGCCGGCGGCGCAAATGGACACCAGCCCGCGGGCCGGGCGCCCGTTGACCTGGCCTTGGGCGTGCAGCATTTTGGCCAGCGACGCCACGATCCGGCCGCCCGTGGCAGCAAACGGGTGTCCGGCGGCCAGCGAGGAGCCGTTGACGTTCAGTTTGGTCCGGTCGATGCTGCCGAAGGCGCCGTCCAGGCCCAGGCGGGTGCGGCCGAAGTCCTCGTCCTCCCACGCGGCCAGGGTGCTCAGCACCGTGCCGGCGAAGGCCTCATGGATCTCGAAGAAGTCGATGTCGGCGAGGGTGAGATTGTGGCGTGCGAGCAGCCGGGGCACCGCGAATGCCGGCGCCATGAGCAGCCCGTCCTTGCCGTGGACAAAGTCGACGGCGGCCGCCTCGCCGTCGACCACCGCGGCGAGCTTGGGGAGGTCGTGGGCGTCGGCCCACTCCTCGGACGCGAGCAGCACGGTGGAGGCACCATCGGTCAGCGGGGTGGAGTTGCCGGCCGTCATGGTCGCTTCGGCACCCAGGTTCTTGCCGAAAACGGGTTTGAGTGTGGCCAGTTTCTCCAGGCTCGTATCGGCGCGCAGGTTAGAGTCCCGGCTCAGTCCCCGGTAAGGGGTCAGGAGGTCGTCGAAGAAGCCGGCGTCGAAGGCCGCGGCAAGATTCCGGTGGCTGTTGAAGGCGAGCTCATCCTGGGCCTCGCGGGTGATCTTCCACTGCGCGGTGGTCAGCGCCTGGTGCTCGCCCATCGACAGTCCGGTACGCGGCTCCCCCGTGTTCGGGGCATCGGGGGCCAGATCCTTGGGCCGGAGCCGGCTGAGGACCTGCAGCTTCCGGGACACGGTCTTGGCACGGTTGAGGTCCAGGAGCACCTCGCGCAGTCCCTCGCTGACCGCGATGGGGGCGTCAGAGGCGGAGTCGACGCCGCCGGCTATCGCGGAATCGATCTGGCCCAGCTTGATTTTGTTCGCCAGGCCGAGCACCGTTTCCAGGCCGGTGGCGCAGGCCTGCTGGAGGTCGTACGCCGGGGTCTCGGCAGAGAGGGCCGAGCCCAGCACGGCCTCCCGGGTGAGGTTGAAGTCGCGGGAGTGCTTGAGGACGGCTCCGGCCGCGACTTCCCCGATCCGTTCGTCCTGAAGGCCGAAGCGGGCAATCAGCCCGTCCAGGGCGGCGGTGAGCATGTCCTGGTTGGAGGACTTGGTATACGCGCCGCCGGTCCGGGCAAAGGGGATGCGGTTACCGCCCACCACCACAGCCCTGCGGAGCTGCGCCGATGCCGCGCCGACGTGCTGTGTCGTCACTGCGGCCGCCCCGGCGGCGGGCCCCGCGGCGGGCCCCGCGGCGGATGTTCCGGCGGCTGGTTTGGCGGCTGGTTGGGGGCGGGGCACTGACGGTCCGTTGACGGACATGGGCTGTCTCCTTCGATCAAAGCGATTACCGATACCCAGCGTACCTGATACGCTGGGTATCGTGAACATCCCCAACGACACCCCGCCCGCCGGGCAGGCCGCCGTCGACGGCCGCGCTTCCCGCTGGCAATCCCACCGCGAGGAACGGCGGCGGGAGCTCATCAAGTCGGCCCGGAGGGCTGTGCACGCCCTTGGCAGTGAAGCGTCGATGGAGGACATTGCCGCAGCCGCGGGAACCTCAAAGTCTGTGTTCTACCGCTATTTCGGCGACAAGGCCGGACTCCAGCAGGCCGTGGGCGAAGTGGTCCTGAGCCAGATGCAGCGGCGCATCCAGGAGGCGGCCCAGAGCGCCCAGACGCCCCGTGAAGGACTGTTCGCCATGGTGTCCGCCTACCTGCAGATGGCCGAGACCAGCCCGAATGTCTACACCTTCGTCACGCGCTACGCCCCCGGCGAAGCGGATACCGCCAGCCCGCCCATTTCCACAGCCGGTGCATTGAGCCACTTCTTCGCCGCCATCAGCGACATGATTGCCCGGCCCATGCGCAGCCATCTGGGCGGCGGCCCGGACAAGGAAGCCGTGATCGGCTACTGGCCCAATGCCGCGATCGGCCTGGTGCGGAACGCCGGAGAGCAATGGCTCGCCAGCCCGCCCGGACCCGGTAAACCGGACCAGGAAGCCATGGCTCGGCAGATCACGGACTGGCTCTGCTTCGGGATCGCGCCCGAGCTGCAGACGCCCTCGCCAGCACCGGCGGACCCGGCAGGCCAGGGCACGCTGTAACGCGGCACGCCGGCCCGCGCCGACGAACTGAATTGTCAGCACTAAAGATTGTCAGAACCACAGAAGGAAACGACATGACTGAACTAGCCGACCGCACCACCGGCAACGCATCTCGCCACACCACGACGCCGGCAGCGACGCCGGCAGCCACAACGGCCGGCCGTTCCGGCGCCGAACCCAGCTCCCCTGAGGCGCCCGCCGTCGACGTCGCGGCCCTTGGCGAACAGCTCCTCGGCAAGTGGGCCGATATCCGGCTGAAGTCCAGGGGCCTCGCCGGCCGCCCGGAACTGCACAAGATCGAGGGCCTGACCCACACCGAGCATCGCCAGCGCGCGTTCGGACAGCTCAGGATCCTGGTGGACAACGGCGCCGTTCACCGCGCATTCCCCACGTCCGTGGGCGGCTCGGATGATCACGGCGGGAACGTGGCCGGTTTCCAGGAGCTGGTCATCGCCGACCCGTCGCTGCAGATCAAGGCCGGTGTCCAGTGGGGACTGTTCGGCTCCGCGGTGAACCACCTCGGCACCGCCGAACACCACGAAAAGTGGCTGCCCGGCATCATGAGCCTGGACATTCCGGGCTGCTTCGCCATGACGGAGACCGGGCACGGTTCGGACGTGGCCAGCATTGCCACCACCGCCACCTACGACGCCGCGGCCCAGGAGTTCGTGGTCCACACGCCGTTCCGGGCCGCGTGGAAAGACTACATCGGCAACGCCGCCACCGACGGCCTGGCCGCCGTCGTGTTCGCCCAACTGGTCACCAAGGGCGTCAACCACGGCGTGCACGCGTTCTACATGGACCTGCGGGACCCCGAAACCAAGGAATTTCTGCCGGGCATCGGCGGCGACGACGACGGCGTTAAGGGCGGCCTGAACGGCATCGACAACGGCCGGCTGCACTTCACCCAGGTCCGGATCCCCCGCACCAACCTCCTGAACCGCTACGGCGACGTCGACCCTGAGGGCACCTACACGTCCCCCATCGGCAGTCCGGGCCGCCGTTTCTTCACCATGCTCGGCACGCTGGTCCAGGGCCGGGTCTCCCTCGACGGCGCCGCCGTGACGGCGTCGAAACTGGCCCTGAAAACCGCCATCCAGTACGCCACCGAACGCCGGCAGTTCAACGCCTCCTCGCAGACCGACGAAGAAGTCCTGCTGGACTACCAGCGGCACCAGCGCCGGCTCTTCACCCGGCTGGCCACCACGTACGCCGCGAGCTTCGCCAGTGACCAGCTGCTGCAGAAATTCGACGACGTCTTCTCCGGCCGTCACAGCACCGACCAGGACCGCCAGGACCTCGAGACCCTGGCCGCGGCACTCAAACCGCTCAGCACCTGGCACGCACTCGATACCCTGCAGGAATGCCGYGAGGCCTGCGGCGGCGCCGGGTTCCTGATCGAGAACCGTTTCGCCTCGCTCCGCGCCGACCTGGACGTGTACGCCACTTTCGAGGGCGACAACACGGTCCTGCTGCAGCTGGTCGCCAAGCGGCTGCTGGCCGACTACGCCAAGGAATTCCGCACCGTGAACTTCGGCGTGCTGGCCCGCTACGTCGTGGGCCAGGCCACCGGTGTCGCGATCCACCGCACCGGACTGCGCGGCGTCGCCCAGTTCGTGGCGGACACCGGATCAGTGCAGAAAGCGGCCCTGGCGATCAAGGACGAAGCAAGCCAGCGGACCCTGCTGACGGACCGCGTCCAGACCATGGTCGCGGAGGTGGCCACGGCCCTCAAGGGTGCCAACCGGCTCCCGCAGCAGCAGGGCGCCGCCTTGTTCAACGCGCACCAGCACGAACTCATCGAGGCCGCCCAGGCCCATGCGGAGCTGCTGCAGTGGGAGGCCTTTACCGAGGCCCTCGGGAAAGTCAGCGACCCGGGCACGCACAAGGTCCTGACGTGGCTGCGTGATCTGTTCGGCCTGTCCCTGATCGAGAAGAACCTGTCCTGGTACCTCATGAACGGCAGGCTGTCGATGCAGCGCGGACGCACCGTGGGCGAATACATCAACCGCCTGCTCGTGAAGATCCGCCCGCACGCCGTGGACCTGGTGGACGCCTTCGGCTACGGACCGGAGCACCTCCGCGCGGAGATCTCCACCGGCGCGGAGAAAGTCCGCCAGGACGAGGCCCGGGACTACTTCCGGAAGCAGCGGGCCAGCGGCCAGGCACCCCTGGACGAAAAGATCCTGCTCGCCCGCGCGGCCCGGGTGACAAAGGCCCACGGCACGAAAACCCACGGCACAAAGGCCCACGGCGCCTGACCCAGCCGAATTACGACGACGGCGCCGCCGCCTCAGCAGGGGCGGCGCCGTCGTCGATTGCCGTTCAGATGCGGGTCAGGAGCCCTCGTTGAGCACCGAGCGGTAAACCTCAAGCGTGGTCTCCGTGATCGATTCCCAGGAGAAGTGCTCCTCGGCCCGGCGCCGGCCGGCTTCGCCCATGGCGCGCGCCCGGGCAGGATCGGACACCACTTCGATGAGGGCCTCGGCAAAGTCGGTGACGAACTTCTCCGGGTCCAGCGGGATGCCGGTGCCGTCCGTGACCTGCTCGATCGGAACAAGCAGCCCGGTCTTGCCGTGCTCGACGACCTCCGGAATACCGCCGGTGGCGCTGGCCACCACGGCGGCACCGCACGCCATCGCCTCCAGGTTGACGATGCCCAGCGGTTCGTAAATGGACGGGCACGCGAACGCGGTCGCGTGGCTGAGCACCTGGATGACCTCGTTGCGGGGCAGCATCCGCTCGATCAGGATCACGCCGCTGCGCTGGCTCTGGAGCTCCTCGATCAGGCGTGCCGTCTCGGCCGCCAGTTCCGGAGTGTCCGCGGCACCGAGGCACAGCACCAGCTGGACGTCGGCCGGGAGCTTGGCGGCGGCCCGCAGCAGGTAGGGTACGCCCTTCTGCCGGGTGTTCCGGCCCACAAAAACAACGCTGGGGCGCTCCGGATCGATCCCGAGCGGACGGATGATGTCATCAGATTCGTCCCGGTTCCACTGGCTGACATCGATGCCGTTATGGACCACCTTGACCTTGGCCGGATCCACGTCGGGATAGCTGCGCAGGATGTCCTGCCGCATCCCTTCAGAGACCGCGATAATGGCGGCAGCGGCCTCGTAGGCGGTCTTTTCCACCCATGAGGACACCGCGTATCCGCCACCGAGTTGCTCGGCCTTCCACGGGCGCAGCGGTTCCAGGCTGTGGGCGCTGAGGACATGCGGGATGCCGTGGAGCAGGGACGCGATGTGTCCGGCCATGTTGGCATACCAGGTGTGGGAGTGGACCAGGTCCGCGCCGGCTATGTCCGGAACGATCCTCAGGTCCACCCCGAGGGTCTGGATGGCGGCGTTTGCTGAGCCCAGGTCGTCGGGCACGGAATACGACGTGACGGTCGCTCCGTGATACCCGGGCTCGCGGGGCGCGCCGAAGGCACGCACCTGAAGATCCACGCGTTGGGCCAGCACCCTGCTGAGCTCGGCCACATGGACCCCGGCGCCGCCGTATATTTCCGGCGGGAATTCTTTGGTCACAATATCTATTCGCACATGCACCAAGGTAGTCGTTACGGTGGAACTGATCTAGTGTGAAGACGTTCGGGCATGCCGGACTGTATTGGGGAGTAACGAAGGCGTTCAGGAGCTATCACCATGCCGCATCAAAAGAGAGTTTTGGCAATTGTCCTCGCAGGTGGCGAGGGAAACCGGCTCATGCCGTTGACGGCGGACCGGGCCAAGCCTGGTGTCCCGTTTGCCGGAAGCTACCGGCTAATTGACTTTGCCCTTTCAAATCTTGTGAATTCCCGCTATCTACAAATTGTGGTGTTGACGCAATACAAGTCCCACAGCCTTGACCGGCACATTTCCGAAACGTGGCGCATGTCCACCCAGTTGGGCAACTATGTGGCCTCGGTTCCGGCCCAGCAGCGCGTCGGCAAGAGCTGGTTCCTCGGCAGCGCAAACGCCATCTATCAGTCCCTAAACCTCATTCATGACGCCAATCCCGACATCGTGGTGGTGGTCGGCGCAGACCACGTCTACCGGATGGACTTCTCCCAGATGGTGGCGCAGCACGTCGCCAGCGGGGCCAAAGCCACAGTCGCCGCCGTCCGCCAGCCTCTGCACATGGCGGACCAGTTCGGCGTGATCGAAACGGATGCGGACAACCCGGAGAAAATTGCCGCGTTCGTCGAGAAGCCGTCCTCGACGCCCGGCCTCGCGGCCGACCCCAGCCAGTTCCTGGCCTCCATGGGCAACTACGTGTTCGACGCCGATGCCCTGGTCGAAGCCCTCCACGTGGACGCCGAGCGCCTCGACACCAAGCACGACATGGGCGGGGACATCATTCCCTACTTCGTGAACCAGGGTGAGGCCGGCGTCTACGACTTCACCCTCAACGACATTCCCGGGTCCACCGAACGGGACCGCACCTACTGGCGCGACGTCGGCACCATCGATTCGTTCTACGACGCCCACATGGACCTGATCTCCCCCGTTCCGGTCTTCAACCTCTACAACTCTGAGTGGCCGATCTACACCCGCCAGAGCATTTCGCCGCCGGCCAAGTTTGTCCGCGGCAAGTCCAACACTGTGGGTACGGCACTGGATTCCATCGTGGCCAGCGGTGTCGTCGTCTCTGGCGGCATTGTGGAGGGGTCCGTGCTCTCCAATGACGTCTACGTCGGCACCGCAAGCCGGGTCCTGGACTCGGTACTGATGGACAAGGTCAATGTCGGCGAAGGCGCTGTCATCAAACGCGCCATCATCGACAAGAACGTCAAGGTTCCGGCCGGGGCCGCTATCGGGCTCGACCCCGAACTGGACCGCGCCCGCGGGTTCAAGGTCACCGACTCCGGAATTACGGTCCTGTCCAAGGGGCAGGTGGTCCCGGACCCGAGCGATTCGGAACGGGCGCTCTCTGCGGCCAACCTCCGCCTGGTGCCGGATGCCGTCCGCACCGCGACGGAGAGCTGGCCCGAATTGCGGGAGTCCGTGGACAAGGTTGTCCACGTGCAGGCCGCCGCGGTCGGCGCGGACGCACCGGCCAAGCAATCGCCCACGGCATAGTCAGGCGGGGGCCCGGCGCTGCGGTCAGGCCGGGTCCCCGCACCCTGTAAAATTAGGGCAATGAGCTCCCCCGATCTGTCCTCCGATCTTCCCTCTGCCGAGTCTGGTCTTGCCGGGCCCGGCTTGGCCGAGCTGACCCCGGAGGAAATCCAGGCCTGCCTGAAGGTCCTGAACACGATCCACGCCTATGACGAGGAACACCCGGACTACCTTTCCGTGCGCCGCGCCACCGGGAAGATGTTCAAGGCCGTCAAGCGCCACCGGCGGGTCAGCAAGCGCGATGAGATCGCCGAGGCGGACCGCGCCGTGATCGCCCAGACGGCGACGGCGGCCCCCGACAGGATCGACGACGAGACGCGCGGCAACAAGCTCGCCACGTCCGCGACCGGGGAGATCGCCGGCCATCTCATCAGGTCCCGGCCGTGTTACATCTGTAAGCAGCACTACACCCAAGTGGACGCCTTCTACCACCAGCTGTGTCCCGAGTGCGCCATGTTCAGCCACAGCAAGCGCGACGCCCGCACCGATCTGACCGGCCGCAGAGCCCTGCTGACCGGCGGCCGGGCAAAGATCGGCATGTACATCGCGCTCCGGCTCCTCCGGGACGGCGCCCACACCACCATCACCACCCGGTTCCCCAAGGACGCCGCCCGCCGCTTCGCCGCGATGGAGGACAGTACCGACTGGCTGCACCGGATCCGGATCGTGGGCATCGACCTCCGCGACCCGTCCCAGGTAATGGCCCTGACGGATTCCCTCGATGCCGCAGGGCCGCTGGACATCATCATCAACAATGCGGCCCAGACGGTGCGGCGCTCCGGCAACGCCTACAAGCCCCTCGTCGACGCAGAGGACGAGCCGCTGCCAGCCGCTCTCCAGGCTGCCAACGGGGGCCCGGAACTCGTCACGTTCGGCCACGCCCACGACAAGCACCCGCTTGCCCTTGCCAGCAGCGTGTTCGACCATCCCGTCCTGGCCGGGGACGCAATCACTTCCCTCGCCCTCTCCACGGGCTCCGCGTCGCTGGAGCGCATTGCCTCCGGCACCGCCATCGACGCCGGCGGGCTGGTCCCGGACCTCGCCACGATCAACAGCTGGACCCAGGTGCTGGACGAAGTGGACCCTCTGGAGATGCTCGAAGTGCAGCTGTGCAACGTAACGGCTCCCTTCCTGCTGGTCAGCCGGCTGCGCGGCGCCATGAAGCGCTCCACCGCGCGGCGGAAGTACATCGTCAATGTCAGCGCCATGGAAGGCCAGTTCTCCCGCGCCTACAAGGGCCCCGGGCACCCGCACACGAACATGGCCAAGGCTGCGCTGAACATGATGACCCGTACCAGTGCCCAGGAAATGCTCGACGCCGACGGCATCCTGATGACGGCCGTGGACACCGGCTGGATTACGGACGAGCGGCCGCACTACACCAAAGTCCGCCTCATGGAAGAGGGCTTCCACGCGCCCCTTGACCTGGTTGACGGCGCCGCCCGCGTTTACGACCCCATCGTGATGGGCGAATCCGGCGAGGACCAGTACGGCGTCTTCCTGAAGGACTACAAGCCCAGCCCCTGGTGACAGGCACCCGGGTGGCGCCTCACGCTGAGGTGTGCAGTGCAGTGAGGAGCGCAGTGCAGGCCTTATGGCCCTAATCGGGGTCCGGGCCGGTACGTAACGTGGCTCCACATGGACACAACCACGCCACTGCCGGATTACTCGCTGACCATGGACCAGTGCTGGGCGCTGCTCGATGCCGAAGTCGTGGGGCGCGTAGCGCTGATCGTGGACAGCCATCCAGAGATCTTTCCGGTGAACTTCGTGCTGGAGCGGCGCACGATTGTCTTCCGCACCTCGGGGGGCACGAAGCTGTGGGGCGCCATCACGGGCAAGCCGGTCGCATTCGAGATCGACGGGTACGACGCCCGCGACGAGACGGCCTGGAGCGTGATGGCACGCGGCGAAGCCGAACTGATGGAGAACCAGGCGGACAAGGACGAGGCGGATGCCCTGCTCCTGGAACCGTGGCAGCCCGGCGGCAAGCCGTACTACGTGCGTGTGGCTCCCAAGGCGCTGACCGGGCGACGCTTCAAGGTCAACAGGCCCGATGTGTGGGTCACCCGTCTCTCGGACCAGCGCCGTGCCTCGTTCGAATAGCTCGCGGGTCGAATAGGACACGGTTCGAATCACGTGGGTTCGAATAGCTCCGTGCAGGGATTCCGGCGTCAGTCGCTTTCTGGCGAGTGAACGACCAGTACCGGGCAATGCGCATGCGCCACGCAGGCCGAACTGACTGATCCCAGGAGCAGGCCGCCGAACCCGCCGTGGCCGCGGCGGCCCACCACGAGCATGTCCGCGGACTTGCTTTCCTCGATAAGCATGCGGCGGGGATGTCCCTGGACGAGGCGGGCCTCGACGTTGTCCGGGGTGTCCGGGCCGAAAGCCTTCACCACCGCCTCGGCCAGGATTTCCCCTGCCCGGACGTCGAAGTCCTCGATGCCGACGGCGACGTAGCCGTCGTACACCGGAGGGTAGTCCCAGCACGCCAGCGCCACGATCTTGGCGGACAGCGGCACCGCGAGGGCCTGCGCATGCCGTAACGCCGACACCGAAGCGTCCGAGCCGTCAACGCCTACCACGATCGTGCGGACGTCCCTGGCTTCGTTCATCGGTTAACCCTTGTCCTCGTGCCGGCCGAGCCTGCTGCGCCAGATGGCGACGCTCCAATGATTTCCTCCGCCCGGCCAGGGAGCCTAGGGCCAAAAGTCATGCAAGCACACCAGCCAGCTCGCGTCCGAAAGCGATCAGTGCAGCGGTCGCAGGCGGCCCGTTGGGCACTATGACCCTTGTCCGTGGCGCCGCAGTGCAGAAGAATGGCAGAGGCTGGGGTAGTCAATGCACCACAGATGTTCATGCACCACAGAAGTCAATGACTACAGAATCGAGCGGTCCCGCAAGCGGCCGGACGGGAGAACCATGATTGCCTGGGCAGACGCAGGTCTCGCTGCACCTGATGGCGTGCAGGCGGTGATCCGCGTCTTCATCCTCGATGACCACGAACTCGTCAGACGCGGACTGCAGGAACTTCTCGAAGGCGAGGGTTTCGTGGTGGTCGGCAGTTCCGGATCCGCGGTGGAGGCGACCCGCCGCATTCCCGCACTGCACCCCGATGTCTGCGTGCTGGACGCCCGCTTGCCGGACGGAACCGGTATTGAAGTCTGCCGGGACGTGCGGTCGGTGGACCCGTCCTTGAACTGCATCATCCTGACGAGCTTCGACGACGAACAAGCCCTGCGCGGGGCCGTGCTGGCCGGCGCGCGCGGATATGTGCTGAAGGAGATCGGCGGCACGGACCTGATCGGAGCGCTGCGGCGGGCAGCAGCGGGCGAGACCCTCTTCGAGGAAGACGTCGCCGCCGGCATCGTGGACAGCCTGGTGGAGGCCGAGGAAGTTGACCCGCGCACCTCATCCCTCACGCCCCAGGAACGCAAGGTGTTGGAGCTGGTGGGCGGCGGGCTGACCAATCGGCAAATTGCCGCCGAAATGTTCCTGGCAGAAAAGACCGTCAAGAACTATGTGTCGTCGCTGCTGGCCAAGCTCGGTTTCGAACGACGCACCCAGGCCGCTGTCTTCATCGCCAGCCCGGCATTTCCGGTGGCCTCCGGTGCAGGCACCGGCGATGGCACCCGGCCTCACAGCGTCCGGTAACCTCCCTGCGCGAGCCTCCCTGCGCGCCGGCTAGAGGGACACCGGGCTAGAGGGGCACGGACCACTCCAGGCTGGTGCCGGCGTCGGGCGCGCTCGTAATGGTGCATTCGCCGTCCAGCATGCGTGCCCGGTCCTCGAGATTGCTCAGCCCGTTGCGTTTTCCGGGTTGGGCGAATCCGGCGCCGTTGTCGCTGATTACCACCGTCACGCGGCCCTTGACGACCGCCACCGAGACCGAGATGGTATCAGCCCCGGAGTGCCGGATGGCGTTGCTGAGCCCTTCGGAAACCACAGCCACGACGTTGTCGGCCTTGTCCGGAGTCACGGCATCCACGGGTCCTGTGATGGTCAGGCGCGGTGCAAAGGGCATGGATTTCGCCGAACTTCGCGTGACCCGACGGATCCGTCCGCTCAGCAATTCGGCATCGCCGATATTGCTCTTCAGTGAGTAGATGGTGTCGCGCAGGCTGCGGATCGCCTCGTCGAGTTCACCTGTGATGGTACGGATGCGCTCCCACGCCAGTTCGTCCTTGGTGAACCGGGTCAGGCTCTGCACGCTCAGCCCGGCGGCGAACAGCCGCTGGATGACGAGGTCGTGCAGGTCCCGGGCAATCCTGTCGCGGTCCGTGAAGACCAGGAGCTCTTCGCGCAGCCGGTGCACCCGGGACAGTTCCAAGGCGAGGGCAACGTGGGAGCCGAAGACGGCCCCCATCTCGATGTCCGTCCGGGCGTAGCGGACCGAATCCTTGTTCCGTGCCAGCAGCAGGAGACCATGGTGGGCGCCTTGGGTGCTCAGTGCCACCGCCAGCAGCGGACCGGTGACTCCGGCGTCGACCTCCCCGACCACTTCCGACGCGTCGTCGAACAGCACCGGCTCGCCGCCTTCAAGGACACTATCCAGGAGCCCTGATTCCAGATGCAATGACTTTCCCGAAAACGCCGCGCCGCGCCCACCGGCAACGCCGATCACCACGTGGTCAACGCCGTTGGCTGCGGGAGCCACCAACAGGGCGAGATCGGACGCGGACTCCTGGAGCGCGCGGCCGGCAATCGGGTCCAGGCCGCCTGAGGTGTAGTCGCGGTCCGTGCTCAGCATCAGCCCGGAGACGTCCATGCAGGCTTCCAGCCAGCGGGCCCGGCGGCGGGAGTCGTCATAGAGCCTGGCATTCTCAATGGCGACGCCGGCGGCTGCCGCCAATGCGACGGCCAAGGCTTCGTCTTCGGCGGTGAAGTCGCCCCCGCCTTCCTTTTCCGTGAGGTAGAGGTTTCCGAATACGACCTCCCGGACACGGACCGGGACCCCCAAGAAAGACTGCATGGGAGGGTGGTGGGCTGGGAACCCGTAGGCTTCAAGGTGCTTGCTCAGATCATGCAGCCGAAGCGGCCGGGGGTCTGTAATCAGGAGGCCAAGGACGCCGTGACCGGTGGGCAGCGGACCGATCCGCCGCGACAATTCGCCATCGATGCCCACGGTGATGAAGTGGCTCAGCGCGTGGTCATCACCGATGACTCCCAGGGCACCAAAGCGTGCATGCAACAACCGGCAGGCCGATTCGACCACGCGTTCCAGCACGGCATCCAGGCTCAGGTCCTCGGCCAGGGCGACAACCGCTTCCAGCAGCCCCGCCATGCGTTCCTTGGATTGGAGCAGCTCTTCTGCCCGGGCGCCGAACCCCTTCAGCAGTTCCTCAACCACGGGATTTGGCTCGGATACGGCATGGCCAGAACCCTCACCCGTTGATTGCATATCTTTGCCCCCACTCGCTCCGGCCCGTGTCGACGCTGACGGCCCTATGCCAGAATACCGCGAAGAACTCAGGAATGCCTCAGAATTCACAGTTTTAACCGACGTCTGGGACCATATGCCCTAGCCGTCCCCAGCCCCGGCAGCGTACGCTCGCCGGCATGAGTACTGAGTCGAGCCCGGGCAGTCACGAGTCAAAGGACAAGGCCCACACCGTCGAAAACCTGGCCACTCACGAATGCTGGCAATTATTGCGCAGCGTCTCGGTCGGCAGGCTTGCGGTCTGGGTGGACGATCACCCCGACATCTTCCCCATCAACTACAAAGTGGACCACGGTACCCTGGTCTTCCGGACCGCCGAGGGCACCAAGCTGCAGGCGGCCACCGGAGACACTCCGGTGGCGTTGGAAGCGGACGGCGTGAACGCGGACACCGGCGTCGCCTGGAGCGTTGTCGTCAAAGGCCAGGCCGCGCCGGTGCAGAACCCCCAGGAAGTCATGGACACGGTGGGCCTGCTGCTGTTCCCGTGGCAGGCCGGACAAAAGGAACACTTCGTCCGGATCACGGCGGACACCGTCACAGGCCGGCGCTTCAAGGTGGTACCGCCGCAGACGTGGTGGACGCCGTTGGACGACTCCACCCGCTCCGGCCTCGAATAACTCCCCCAAAGCACCGCATGCTCTATCAGATCGGGCTGCTTTGAGGGCCTCAGGGCAGCCCGATCTGATAGCGCAACGTGGAGCGGCGCAACGGTTTAGGCCAGGCGGGTGATCTCCACGCTGACGGTGAGGGCCGATCCCCCGCCGCCGGACAGGATGCCCTTGAGCGGCGGCACGTCGCGGTAGTCGCGGCCCCGGGCGACAGTGACGTGGAAGTCCCCCGCCGGCTTGTGGTTGGTCGGGTCCCAGCTCCGCCATTCGCCGTCCCACCACTCGAGCCACGCATGGGATTGGCCGGCAACTGTCTCGCCGAGATCCGCCGTCGAGCGGGGGTGAAGGTAGCCGGACACATAGCGGGCCGGGATACCGCAACTGCGCAGGGAGCCGATGGCGAGGTGTGCCAGGTCCTGGCAGACGCCCTGCCGCTGGTTCCAGGCTTGCTCGGCGTTGGTGGTCACGCCGGTGGAGCCCTTCATATAGGTCATTTCGCCGCGCATCCAGGCAAAGACTGCCATGGCCGCCTCGTGCGGCGTTTTTCCCTCCACAACTCCGGGGATGATGGCGAGCACTTCAGAGCCGGGATTCGTCAGCTGGGACTGGGGAACCCAGTCACTGAACTGGTTGAGCGTCTCCGGTGCGGCCAGGACGTCCCATCCCACGATGTCGGCCTCGGCTGCGATCTTCTCGACCCGGTGCACCTCAACGGTGGTGGTGGACAGGACTTCGAGGTGCTCGTGCGGCATCTGCATGTCGAAAGCCGTCACGCGCGTGCCCCAGTAGTCGCGGTAGCTGCTCATGGCCGCCTGCGAGGGCGACACCTTCATGGAGGACTCCAGGACCACCTGCTGCGGGTCCGTCAGCGGGGTCATCCGGGCCTCGTTGTAGGACAGCGTGACGCGTTTGTTGTACTTGTACGCCGTCTTGTGGACGATGTTCAGCCGGGTCATGAAACTTCTCCCACCCAGGCCAGTTCGTCTGCCTGATTGAAGTACTTACGGGAAATGGCGTCCGAGGCCTGCGAAACCGCTTTTTGCACACGCTCCATGTGCTCCGGCAGCTCCGACATGAGGTCATCGGTGCGGTGGAACTCCAGGAAAGTGCGGGCCTGGCCGACAATCCGGCGGGCGTCGTTAATGAAGCCGACGCGCTGGGCCGAGGGGTCCAGTTTCGCCAGGCACTCGTCGGCGTCCCGCAGGGCGTAGACGATGGACCGCGGGAACAGCCTGTCCAGGAGCAGGAATTCGGCCGCGTGCTGGTCCCCGAACGCCGCCCGGCGGGTCCGCAGGAAGGATTCGTACGCGCCGGCGCAGCGGAGCATGTTCACCCACGACATGCCGGCCGAGAGGACATCGCGTGTGGACAGCATGCGCGCGGTCATGTCGGCCCGCTCCAGGGACCGGCCCAGGACCAGGAACTGCCAGCTCTCATCGTGGCTGACGGTGGTGYCGGCCAGGCCGCTGACCATGGCCGTGCGTTCCAGGACCCAGTTGCAGAAGCGGTAGGTACCCACCACGTCCTTGCGGTGCTGGTTCAGCCCGTAGTAGGTCGTGTTCAGGCTTTCCCAGAGCCCGGAGGAAACGGTCTCGCGGGCGCGGCGGGCGTTTTCCCGGGCCGCGCCGAGGGAGCCGGCAATGGACGTGGCACTCTGCTTGTCGTAGGCGAGGGCATTGAGCAGTTCCGGCAGGCCGAAATCCTCATTCTGCGCACGGGCCCCCATGACGGCGAGGAGTTCCTGCGCGACGCTGCGCTGTTCCTCCATGGGCAGATGGTTGAGCCGCTCGAGGTGGACGTCGAGGATCCGGGCCGTGCCGTCGGCCCGTTCCACGTAGCGGCCGATCCAAAAAAGTGACTCGGCAATACGGCTAAGCATTCGCGGGTACCTCCTGCGCGTCAGAAATCTGCTGCTGCTGCTGTTCTTTCTGGCTGTCGCGCCAGTTGCTCTCCACCGGCCAGACCGAAACCCGCTCGCGGATTGCGATGCTGGGCCGCGGGATCACTTCGACGGGGACCTGCGGGGAATCCGCCAGGACCCAGGTGTCCTTGGAGCCGCCGCCCTGGCTGGAATTGACGATCAGCGAGCCCTCCTTGAGCGCCACGCGGGTCAGTCCGCCGGGGAGAACCCAGACGTCCTCGCCGTCGTTGACGGCGAAGGGGCGCAGGTCCACGTGCCGGGGGCCGAACTTGTCGCCGCTGAGCGTGGGCACGGTGGACAGCTGCAGCACCGGCTGGGCGATCCAGCCGCGGGGGTCGGCGATGATCCGCTTGCGCAGGGCATCGAGTTCGTCCCTGGAGGCGTCCGGGCCGATCACCAGGCCCTTGCCGCCCGAGCCGTCCACGGGCTTGACCACGAGCTCGTCGAGGCGGTCCAGGACGTGCTCCCGGGCCTCTTTCTCTTCCAGCCGGAACGTGTCCACGTTGGCGATCAGGGGCTCTTCGCTCAGGTAGTAGCGGATGAGGTCGGGCACATAGCTGTAGACCAGCTTGTCATCGGCGACGCCGTTGCCCACGGCGTTGGCGATCGTGACGCCGCCGGCGCGGGCGGCGTTGACCAGGCCGGGGCAGCCGAGCATGGAGTCGGCGCGGAACTGCAGCGGGTCCAGGAATTCGTCGTCGATCCGTTTGTAGATCACGTCCACCCGCTGCTCGCCGGCCGTGGTGCGCATGTAGACCCGGTTGCCGCGGCAGATGAGGTCGCGGCCCTCGACGAGTTCGACACCCATCAGGCCGGCGAGCAGGGTGTGCTCAAAGTAGGCGCTGTTGAACACGCCGGGGGTCAGGACCACCACGGTGGGATCGTCGACGCCGGAGGGCGCCGTCTTCCGCAGGGCGGACAGGAGCCGGCGGGGGTACTCCTCGACCGGGCGGATGAGCTGCTGGCCGAAGGCCTCGGGCAGGCCCTTGGCCATGGCCCTGCGGTTCTCGAGGACGTAGCTGACGCCCGAGGGCACACGCACGTTGTCCTCCAGGACGCGGAAGGTGCCCGCGGCGTCGCGGACGACGTCGATACCGGAAATGTGGACGCGGACGCCGCCGGCCGGTTCGAAGCCGTGCACCTGGCGGTGGAAGTGCGCGCTGGTGGTGACGAGCTGGCGCGGGATGACGCCGTCGGACACCACCGTCATTTTGTCGTAGACGTCGTTAAGGAAGGCTTCCAGGGCGCGGACCCGCTGGGCCACACCGCGTTCCAGGACGCTCCACTCATCGGCGGGGATCACCCGGGGGACGATGTCCAGCGGGAACGGCCGCTCTTCACCTGCGAAGTCGAACGTCACGCCGCGGTCCAGGAAGGTCCGCGCCATGGAATCGGCACGGGCGCTGACGTCAGCCAACGAAAGTTCACGCAGGGCCACGGCCACCTGCCCGTAGGACTTCCGGGCCTGCTGGCCGGGGGCAAACATCTCGTCGTAGGCGCCGGTTCGGCCGGCGGCCTCGGAGTAATCCTGGAATAGGTCAGACATGGTCACTAGCCAACCACTTTTTCGTTACGAAATCATTTCGGCGGCCCGCGCGGCGGCCCGCGGAGCGCGGTCCTCAGGCGCGGGCCCGCTTGCCGGGATGGCCGCGGTTACGGCTTTTCCGGCCGGGTACGGCAATGTAGGGGCGTGCCCCCCAAGAGATCCGCTGCCGCGGCCGCGCCAGGCCTGATCGGCGCCGCGGCCGCCGTTGCCGTCGCCGTCGCCGTCCATCTGCTGCTTCCGGCGCTGCCGGCGATGACCCTGGCCGTGCTCCTCGGGCTCTTGGCCGCGAACCTGCCCGGCGTGGCGGGGTGGACCGCCGGGCCGGCGCGTCCCGGGCTCGACTTCGCCGGCAAACACCTGATGCGGGCCGGGATCGTGGTGCTGGGCCTGAAAGTCAGCCTCGGCGATGTGCTGGGCCTGGGCTGGGCTGCGCTGCTGCTCGTGACGGCCGTGGTGCTGGCTGCCTTCGCTGGCACATACGGGATCAGCAGGCTCTTCCGGCTTCCTCCCCGGGTATCGCTGCTGGTGGCCACCGGTTTCGCCATCTGCGGAGCGTCCGCGATCGGGGCGATGGCCGCCGTGCGCAGAATCCGGCAGGAGGACACCGTGCTGCCCGTGGCGCTCGTGACCCTGTGTGGAACGCTGGCAATCGGGGTGCTGCCGTTGCTCGCGCGGCCGCTGGGACTCGGCCCGGAGCTCTTCGGGGCGTGGACCGGCGCCTCGGTGCACGACGTCGGGCAGGTGGTCGCCACCGCCCAGACCGCGGGCGCCGCGGCGCTGGCGGTCGCCGTCGTCGTCAAACTCACCCGGGTGATCCTGCTGGCCCCGATGGTCGCCGCCGCGGGGTTCCACCACCGGCTGGGCACCGCCGACGACGGCGCCACGCGTCCGCCGGTGATCCCGCTGTTCGTCATCGGATTCGTGGCCCTGGCGGGCCTGCGCACCACCGGGTGGCTCTCCCCCGCAGTGCTGGACGGGGCCGCCGCCCTCCAGGACGCGCTGCTGGGCATGGCGCTATTCGGGCTGGGCTCCGCCGTCCGCGTGGGGCAGCTGGTGCACACCGGCGCACGCGCGCTGCTGGCCGCGCTGGCGTCCTGGCTGCTGATCGCCCTGCTGGGCCTGGCGGCCGCGTACCTGATGTTCCCGCCGGCGTGATCCGGCGCACACGCTCCCGTGATTAGATAGCTGGGTGTCAAACCAGAACTTGAGCCGCGACGAGGCCGCGGTCCGTGCCGCTCTCATTACCACGCACAGCTACGACGTCTCCCTCGACGTCCGGCAGGCAGCCGACCCGAACGTCGCCGGCTACACAAGCCGCAGCGTCATCTCCTTCTCGGCCAGCGAACCCGGGGCATCGACCTTCGTGGACTTCATCGCGGACAGCGTGCACAGCGTCTTCCTCAACGGCAAGGGCCTCGCCGTCGCCGACGTCGTGGACGGTTCCCGGATCCGGCTCGAGAACCTGCAGCCGGAGAACCAGGTCACCATCACCGGGACAGCGCTCTACAGCACTTCCGGTGAGGGCATGCACCGCTTCGTCGACCCAGCCGACGGCCAGTGCTACCTGTACACGCAATACGAACCCGCCGACGCCCGCCGCGTGTTCGCCAACTTCGAGCAACCCGACCTGAAGGCCGAGTTCACCTTCCACGTCATGGCCCCCTCCGAGTGGCAGGTGTCCTCCAACGGCGCCGAGGTGCTGCGCACCCAACTAACTTCCGATCCCGCCACGAGCCGCTGGGACTTCGCCCCCACCAAGGCGATGTCCACCTACATCACCACTGTCCTGGCCGGACCGTACTTCAGGGCCGAGGACGCCTGGAGCGGCACACTCGCCGACGGCACGGTCCTGGAGGTGCCGCTGGCGCTCTACTGCCGCGCCTCCATGGCCGCGTCCTTCGACGCCGATGCCCTGTTCCGCCTCACCAAGAACGGGCTGACTTTCTTCAACGAGCTCTTTGATTTCCCCTACCCGTGGGGCAAATACGAACAGGCCTTCGTGCCCGAGTACAACCTCGGCGCCATGGAAAACCCCGGCCTGGTGACGTTCACCGAAAGCTACGTCTTCACTTCCCGGGCCGCCGATTCGCAGTACCAGGCCCGTGCCAACACGCTCCTGCACGAGATGGCGCATATGTGGTTCGGCGATCTCGTGACCATGAAGTGGTGGGATGATTTGTGGCTCAAGGAATCCTTCGCCGACTACATGGGCACCCTCGGCGTGGACCGGAGTACGGACTGGGACACGGCCTGGGTGAACTTTGCCAACAACCGCAAGTCGTGGGCCTACGTCCAGGACCAGCTGCCCACCACGCACCCCATCGTTGCCGACATCCCGGACCTGGAGGCCGCGAAACAGAACTTCGACGGCATCACGTACGCCAAGGGCGCCTCGGTGCTCAAGCAACTCGTGGCCTACGTCGGGTTCGAGGCCTTCATTGCCGGGTCCCGCCAGTACTTCCGGGACCACGCCTACGGCAACACCACCCTCGCCGAGCTGCTGGCGGCACTGAGCGCGGCGTCCGGACGCGACCTCGGCGAATGGGCCCGCCAATGGCTCCAGACCTCCGGCATCTCAACCCTCTCCAGCGAGATCACCGAGCACGGGGACGCGCTCAGTTCCGTCGCCGTCCTGCAGGACGCCGTTGATCCCGCCACCGGCAGGCAGGAGCCCCGGCCGCACCGGCTCCGGATCGGGCTCTACGACTTTGACGACGCCGGCGCACTGGTCCGCACGGACAGCGTCGAGACCGATGTCAGCGGCGCCCGGACCGACGTGACCGACCTGGCCGGCAAACCCCGGCCCGCTCTGCTGCTGGTCAACGACGAGGACCTCAGCTACGCCAAGGTCCGGCTTGACCGGCACTCCGAGGCCACTGTGCGCGGCTCCCTGGACAAGCTGACGGACCCCATGGCGCGGGCGCTCTGCTGGACGGCGCTGTGGGATTCGGCCCGTGATGCCGTTACACCGGCCGCCCTCTACGTCGACGCCGTCCAGCGCTTCGGCCCCGCCGAACCGGGAATCGGGGTCCTGCTCAACGTGCTGGGCAACGCCTCGACGGCGATCGAACGCTACGTACCCCGGGGCCAGCGGGACGCCGCGCGCCGCGGCTTCCTGACCACCGCCGCGGAACAGCTGCAGGCGGCGGCACCGGGCTCCGACCAGCAACTGGCCTGGGCCAGAACCCTCGCCGCGACCAGCCGCTACGACGCCGGCCGGCTCGACCTGCTCCGGGGCATCCTGGACGCCAGCACCGTGATCGACGGTCTCGCTGTTGACGCCGAACTGCGCTGGAATCTCTGGCATGGCTTGGCCGCCAACGGCCAGGCCTCACAGGAGCAGCTGGACCAGGAGCTCGCCCGGGACAACACGGCGGCAGGGAAGTCCGGGCACGCCACGGCCCTGGCCGCCCGCCCCGAGGCGTCCGTCAAGGCGGCAGCCTGGGAGGCCGCCGTCCACGGCACGGGGCTGTCCAACCAGCTCCTGAGCGCCACCATTTCCGGGTTCAATACCGGCGCGGCCTCGCTGCTGGCCGGGTTCATTGACCCGTACTTCGAGTCCCTCGAGCAGGTCTGGGCGGACCGGAGCATTGAGATCGCCAGCCGGATTGTCCGCGGCCTCTATCCCGCAGGTCAGGATCTCGACGGGCACGGCGGGACGCCCGAGACCCATGCCGTGATTGTCCGCACCGACCACTGGCTGGCCGCCCACCCCGACGCGCCGCGCGCCCTGCGCCGGATCATCATCGAACAGCGCAGCCACCTGCACCGTTCCCTCAAGGCGCAGGCGCTGACGGCACCGGCCATAGCACCATCGACTGCTCCGTAACCGCCCTTTTGACGGCTGAAAACGCAGCTGGGCCCACGCCGGCAGGGTGCCCTGGCCGAGCTTGCGAGGCGAGGGGGCCGGTGGGGAGCAATCGATGGTGTTTAAGGAGCGGGTTCTTTAGGGAACCCGGTGCAGCCACTCCGCGGTGCCGAACTTGGCCCCCACGCGGCGGCGGGCGGCCTCAAGCTCGGCGTCGGTGAGTACCGACGGTGTCGCGTCGTAGCGTTCGGCGAAGACGTCCATCATGGCTGCGACGATCTCGGCCCGGGCCATGCCGGTCTGGCGGCGGAGCGGATCCACGCGTTTCTTGGCGCTCCTGGTGCCCTTGTCGGACAGTTTCTCCTTGCCGATCCGCAGCACCTCCACCATCTTCTCGGCGTCGATGTCGTAGCTCATGGTGACGTGGTGGAGCATCCCTCCGTTGGCGAGCCGCTTCTGCGCGGCCCCGCCGATCTTGCCGTGCTCCGTGGCGATGTCGTTGAGCGGCACGTAGAAGGCGCTGATGCCGACTTTTTCCAGGGCCGCCATCACCCAGGCGTCCAGGAAACGGTAAGAGTCCGCGAAGCTGATGCCGTCCACGAGGGTCTGCGGCAGGTAGAGCGAGTACGTGATGCAGTTCCCGGCCTCCATGAACATCGCTCCCCCGCCGCTGATCCGCCGGACCACGCTGATGCCGTGCCGGGCCACCCCCTCGGGGTGGAGTTCATTGCGGACGGACTGGAAGCTGCCGATCACCACTGACGGCTCCTCCCAGTCCCAGAACCGCAGGGTGGGGTTGCGCCGCCCGGCGCCGACTTCCTCGGTCAGGACCTCGTCCAGGGCGACGTTGACGTGGGTGGGCAGGACGGACGGGGCGATGATGTTCCAGTGGTGGTCCGCCCAGCCCGTCGCCTTCGCCAGGGCGCGGCGGACGGTGACCGCGACGGCGTCGGCGGAGAAGCCGAACAGCACGGTGCCTTCGGGCAGGGCCGCCGTCACGGCGTCCGCGATGTCGGCGGCGCTGGTGTCGACGGGCAGCCCGGTGATCGCCCGGTTGATCTCCGGCAGAGCCTCGTCGGGTTCCAGGAAGAAGTCCCCGCTCACCGAGACGTGGGCCAGTGCGCCGTCCACGACGTCGAAATCGGCCACCACGAGTTTGCCACCCGGGACCTTGTACTCGCCGTGGTGACGGCCGGCGTCCTCGTCAGTGCTGGGAGCGGTGCCCACGGGATGGGATGTCATGACATCCATCCTGCCCCATGAAGCCGGGAATCCGGGAAACTGCGAAACCACGAAAACGCGAAACCGGAACACCGGCAGAGACGCAGAAAGCCCGCACCGTTGCCGGTGCGGGCTTTCCATCAGACCTTGGAGAAGAAGCTTACTTCTTGCCGCCGAAGCCCTTGAAGCGAGCGTTGAAGCGCTCGACGCGGCCTGCGGAGTCCATGATGCGCTGCTTGCCCGTGTAGAACGGGTGCGACTCAGAGGAGATTTCGACGTCGATGACCGGGTAGGTGTTGCCGTCTTCCCACTCGATGGTCTTCGAAGAAGACACGGTGGACTTGGTCAGGAACTTGACGCCGGAAGCCAGGTCGTTGAAAACAACAGCTTCGTACTTCGGGTGGGTATTAGACTTCATAATTGGACCTTTGTTCGCACAACTGGATTTTGCCAGTTGCCAGGTATGAATGGGATGGCCGGCGGAAATCACCGGACGGCCAGCTATCAAGCATAGCCGATAGCCGGACCACTGACGAACACCATCGGTGCACGTCAGCGCGGCGCAGCAGTGCTTGGCCTCAGTCACGCGAAATCCCAGCACACCCCACATCCAGGCCATGCTCGGGGCTGATGCGTGAGCTCACCCGGCGCGGGTGAGGCGCCGCACCCCACCCGGGCACAGGATAGAACTGCGGCTGTCCGTCGGATTGCCTGTACCCGATTGAGAAACGGAGGTCATCAGTATGGCTGAGACACTGGATGAACTAGGGCCGGTGGACTGGCTCGTCGTGGAGTTCCCCGGGCCCGACTTCGGTAAGGGTCAGCTCGCCCCGTTCCTGGAGGACCTGGTAAAGCGCGACCTCATCAGGGTGCTCGACATGGTGTTCCTGAGAAAAACCGACGATGGCACGCTCGAGACGGCCGAAATCTCCGACCTCGACCCGAGCGAGCTCGGCGAGGTGCGCATGGCCGAGGCCGACCTGGCCATGGTGCTCTCTGAGCAGGACGTCATGGACCTGGCCGAGACGATCGAGCCCGGCCACTCCGCCGCGGTGCTGGTCTGGGAAAACCAGTGGGCGGCCCCTTTCGGCGCGGCCATCCGCAAGGCCGGCGGCCAACTCGTGGCCAGCGGCCGGATCCCGACCCAGGCCGTCATCGCCGCCTTCGAGGCCGACGCCGAAGCCCAGTCATCGGAAGAAGCAAAGGAAGGAGCCTGACATGCCACTGGCAGCACGACGCAGGCGCAGGACCGCCGCCGCCGTTGGCGGGGCCGTTGTCGTCGCCCACGGGATAAACCGTCGCGGCGACCGCCGTGAGGACCGGCGGGACGACCGCCAGGACGACCGCGGCGACCGGCGGGAGGACCGGCGCGACTGACACCACAGAGCCGGCTCCCGGCACACGCGGGTGCGCATGACCCTTCTGGGGTCATGCGCACCCCCACCTGACGCACTTCCCCCAGCAGGCGGAAGCCGCGAGGCATTCCGAACCGGCCACTTCTCCGGGTCTTCCCGACGATGACAGGACGCCAGCTTCGAAGCGGTCAACGCCGGAGTGTTCTTCCACGGGAACCCGGGCCAGTCCGACGGCCTGGACAGCCTCCCCGCCGCAGCTGCCGAACTGCCCGAGCAGGACTGGGGGCCTTACCCGGGCAAGAAGGACTAAAAGCTCCCAAGTTCTCCCGGCCGCGTGGCCGGGAGAACGAGAGCGGCACCGCCAAAATCCGTTGACGGCATCATTGGGAGTCCTTCGGACGGAGCTCCCAGAACGCTACCGCCGACGCAGCGGCGACGTTGAGCGAATCGACGCCCGGGCGCATGGGGATCTTCACGGCGAGGTCGACGGCGGCCAGGGTCGCTGCGCTCATGCCCGCGCCTTCCGTGCCCAGCACCAGGGCCAGCCGCTCCGGGCGGCGGGCCGCGAGCACGTCGAGATCCACCGCGTCGTCCGTGAGCTCCATGGCGGCCACGGTGAAGCCTTGCTCCTGCAGCGAGGTCAGGCCTTCCGCCCAGTCCTCCAGCCGGGCCCACGGCACCTGGAACACGGTGCCCATGCTGACCCGCACGCTGCGGCGGTAGAGCGGATCACCGCACCGTGGCGAGACCAGGACGGCGTCCACACCCAGGGCCGCGGCCGAGCGGAAGATGGCGCCGACGTTTGTGTGGTCGACGATGTCCTCCAGCACGGCAACCCGGCGGGCTCCGGCGAGCAGTTCTGCCAGCGGCACCGGGGCGGGCCGGTGCATGGCGGCCATGGCGCCGCGGTGCAGGTGGAAACCGGTGATTTCCTCCAGCAGCGCCGCGGAGCCGACATACGCCGGGACATCCGGGTACCGCTCAAAGACATCCGCCAGGTCCTCGGCCCATTTCTCGGCAAGGAAGAAGGACCGCGGCCGGTGCCCCGCGGCCAGCGCCCGGCGCAGGACGCGGGAGGACTCGGCGATGTAGAGGCCCTCGGCCGGTTCCCGGACTTTGCGCAGGTGCACGTCGGTGAGCTGCGTGTAGTCGGAAACCCGCGGGTCGTCGGCGGATTCGAGAAAGTACATGGTCACGGGCAGGTCATTTCCGGAGGCTATTCGTGGGGGCTATTTGAACAGGTTGGCGATCATGAACCCCAGTGCCACCAGGCCCAGGGCGAAGATGACCCCGCGCAGGACCGCCGGGGAGAGCCGGCGCCCCACCTTGGAGCCGATCACGCCGCCGATCAGTGAGCTCACGGCGATCAGTCCGACCACGCCCCAGTCGATCCGGTCGAAGGCGAACAAAAGGTAGGAGCAAGCGGCGATCACGTTCACGCCCAGGACCAGGAAGTTCTTCATCGCGTTGGCGTTCTGGATGGTCCCCGTCATGAACACGCCCAGGATGCCAACCAGCAGGATGCCCTGCGCCGCGACAAAGTAGCCGCCATAGACGCCGGCCAGGTACACAAGCGCCACAAGCAGGACACCGTGGCGGCGGTCCCGGATGGCGTGCTCAGGGTTTTCCTCGCGGTTCTTCACCCACCGCTGCAGCCTCGGCTGGAAGACGACCATCAGCAGGGCCAGCACGATCAGGACAGGGGCGGCGTAGTAGAAGACCGTCTCGGGCAGGTGGAGCAGCAGGTACGCGCCGGTAACGGCGCCCAGCAGCGAAGCCGGCAGAAGCCGGAGCAGCTGCCGGCCGCGGCCTTCGAGCTCCTTCCGGTAGCCCCAGGCGCCGGTGGCGTTGCCGGCCACGAGCCCCATGGCGTTGCTGATGGAGGCAGTGACGGGGGCATAGCCCAGGGCGATCAGCACCGGGAACGTGACGAGGGTGCCGGATCCGACGACGCTGTTGATGGTGCCCGCCCACAGCCCGGCGAAGAAAATGAAGGCGCTATTGAGGAGCTCCACGCGGGGTCAGTGGACCCGTCAGTGGCTGGCGGTCGCGGTGTACCGGCCGGCGTTGACGGTGACATCCAGCCGCAGGCCGAACGTTTTGCTCAGGTTTTCGGCAGTGAGGACCTCCGGCAGCGGACCGGAGGCCACCACGCCGCCGTCGCGCATGAGCATCGCGTGCGTGAATCCCGGCGGCACTTCTTCGAGGTGGTGGGTGACGAGGACGATCGCGGGGGCGGCGTCGTCGCGGGCGAGTTCGCTCAGGCGCTGGACCAGGTCCTCGCGCCCGCCGAGGTCGAGCCCGGCGGCCGGCTCGTCCAGGAGCAGGAGCTCAGGATCTGTCATGAGGGCACGGGCGATCTGGACGCGCTTGCGCTCCCCCTCGGAAAGCGAGGCGAAGGGGCGGTTCAGCAGCGGGCCCATCCCCCACTCGTTCAGCAGGCCAAAGGCGCGCCGCTCGTCGTTCTTCTCATAGCCTTCGCGCCAGCGGCCGGTCACACCGTAGGCGGCGGTGACCACCACGTTGAGGACCTTCTCGTGCTCGGGGATCTGGCTGGCCAGCGCAGCGGAGGACAGGCCGATCCTGGGGCGGAGCTCGAAGACGTCGACTGCGCCGAGGACTTCCTCGAGGATGCCGGCCATTCCGGATGTCGGGTGGATCCGGGCCGCGGCCAGCTGGAGGAGTGTGGTCTTGCCGGCGCCGTTGGGTCCGAGGATCACCCAGCGTTCGCCTTCCTTGACCTGCCAGTCCACCTTGTCCAGGAGCGTCTTAGCCCCACGTACAACGCTGACGCCGGCCATTTCAAGAACATCACTCATAGGAGTAGACACTAGGACAAAAAAGCGGACGACTGATAACCGGCGCCGCGCGCTGCCGTGGGGCGTCACGCGGCGCCGGCCCGGGCGCAACGAATTCGGGCCGTCCAACGCCTGCTCGCTAGGATTGAAGCCATGAGTTCGAACGTGACCGCAGTGAGCTACGGCCTGAAACTGTCCCTTCCCGAGATCGAGCGGCTGCGTTCGCTCCTGACGGCCGCGGGGCTGAGCGTCGGTGCCGAAACCCGCGCCGGAGACGGGCGCTTCGAGGTATATGCGGCGGACTGCGCGCTGGAGGCCGAACTGGACGGCGCGCCGAAAGCCGAAAGTCCCATCCCCGACGCGGTTTCGGGAGCCCGGCTGGAGGGGCCGCGCCGTGCGCTGGCGGACTCCGGCATCGACGGTGTGGACACGGCGCTGGTTCCCGCGGCACTGCGCAGCGCGCCGCGGAAGTTCCTGATCATGGACGTGGACTCCACCCTCATCCAGCAGGAAGTGATCGAGCTCCTGGCCGCGTACGCCGGGAAGCGCGAGGAAGTGACGGCAGTGACCGAGGCGGCCATGCGCGGCGAGCTGGACTTCGCCCAGAGCCTGCACGCCCGGGTGGCTGTGCTCGCCGGACTGCCGGCCAGCGTCGTCGAGTCGGTCCGCGCCGAGGTCAGGCTGACCGAGGGCGCCGCCGAGCTCGTAGCGGCATTCCAGGCCGCCGGCCATGCCGTGGCCGTGGTGTCCGGCGGGTTCAACCAGATCCTCCGGCCGATCGCCGAGGACCTCGGGCTGCACTACTGGATCGCCAATGAACTCGAAATCGTCGACGGCGCGCTGACCGGCAAGGTGCTCGGCGACGTGATCGACCGGGCGGCCAAGGAGAAGTACCTGCGCGAGTGGGCAGCTGCCGAGGGCATCCCGATGGAACACACCATTGCCGTGGGAGACGGCGCCAACGACCTCGACATGCTGGGCGCCGCCGGGATCGGCATCGCCTTCAACGCGAAGCCTGCCGTACGTGCTGCCGCGGACGCCGCCGTCAACCTCCCCTATCTCGACGCCGTGCGGTACATCGCGGGGGTCTGATGCGTTAACCGCGAGATGGCACGTCGCGGCAATGTTTTAGGTAAACACTGCCGCGACGCGCCATCTCGGCGGTCTGCGCCTAGCTGGAGCTCTTGTCTGCGGTCTTATCGAAGTAGTCGGCGCCGCCGACGTACTCGGTGTGGCCCGTCTCGACGTCGGCGGTGGCCATCTTGGCGACCTCCGCGGCAAATTCCTTGACTGAGTAAAGCTTGCCAGCTTCGGCACGGCGGGCCTCGATGGCGCCGGGGTTGGACCGGTCGAGCAGGGTGGCCGTGACGGTGCCCTCGATCATGTCGCCGGAGACCACCACGAGCGAGATCCCCTTGTCCGCCAATGCCGGAACCAGCGCGCGGAGTGCGTCCTCGCCGGCACGCTTGCTGCGGGCCACGGGCTCGTAGTCGGGCATCGTGGGCACCGTGTCGATGAAGTGGGCCTGGTGGCTGGTCACGAAGACCACGCGCGAGCCTTCGGGCATGAGCGCCACGGCGGCGTTGAGCATGTTCACCTGGGCGTCACGGTTCAGCTTCAGCGCGTAGCCCTCTTCCATCCCGGTCTCCATGCCGCCGGAGGCGTTGAGGACCAGGAGGTCAAGCGAGCCGAAGTTCTCCATGGCGGCGCTGGCCAGGGCCTGGACGCCTTCCTGGGTGGTTAGGTCCGCCCCGACGGCCGCAGCACGGCCGCCGTCGGCTTCGATCTCCGCAACGACCTTGTTGGCGCGCGGCGCCTTCTGGCGGTAGTTCACGACGACGGCCGCGCCTTCGCCAGCCAGAATCTTGGCGACGTCGGCGCCGATTCCGCGCGACGAACCGGTCACGATCGCAGTCTTGTTATCCAGCAGTCCCATACGAGCTCCTTTTGTTCCAAACGTCCAAACACTGTGGGTCTGCCATCCATCATGCCAGCGGATCGCACCATTGCAGTTGTTCAGCATCAACAAAGAAGCCCCGGCGGTGTAGTTCCGACGCGTCATGGCCGGAGCGCGCTGGCGGTTGGTCAGCTGCGGTCGATCCGGATCTTCTTGGTAGTTTCCCCCGTCACTACCTCGGGAGCCGGTGCGCGGACTTCCAGGACACCGTCCTTGTACGTGGCGGTGATATCTTCTTCCTTCGCCCCTGCGGGCAGCGCAATGCTGCGGGCGGACCGGCCGTAACGGAACTCCGAGCGGTAGCCGGCCTTGCTTTTGTGCTCGGACGCTTCCTGCCGCTGCACCGCGATATGGAGCATGCCCTCGCTGACCGAGACGTCGACGTCCTGGTCGGGGTCGATCCCCGGCACTTCCGCCCGAACCACCAGGGTGCTGCCCTCTTGGAACTGTTCGATCTTGATCCCTGGCGCTATGGACAGATCACCGTCAAGGAAGCGCCGGACCGGTTCCAGCATGTCCGAGGGCGTCCACTTGCTGAGATCACTCATGATTTTCCTCCTGCGCTCACGCCCCTGCCGTGGCATGGTCGGGGGCTGTGAGCCCATTACACGCTCCCGGCGTTCCGGTGCCAAGGGCAAAAAGGCCCGGCGCGGCAGACAGCGGACGACGTCGGATACCGCCGTCGGCCGCTGTCCGCCGCGTCCGGCGTTGCCGGGGCTAGTGGCCCATTCCGAGGCCGCCGTCGACCGGAATGACCGCGCCCGAAATGTAGGACGCCTCGTCGCTGGCGATCCAGCGAACCACGTTGGCGACCTCGGAGGCCTCGGCGAAGCGGCCGGCGGGAACCTTGGTCAGGTAGTCCTTCTGCGTGGCTTCGGGCAGCTCGGCCGTCATGTCCGTGTTGATGAAGCCGGGCGCGACCACGTTCGCGGTGATCCCGCGCGCGCCGAGCTCGCGGGTGAGCGACCGGGCGATGCCCACCAGGCCTGCCTTCGAGGCAGAGTAGTTGATCTGGCCCGGCGCGCCGTATAGGCCGGAGACGGAGGAAATGAGCACCACGCGGCCCTTGCGCGCCCGGATCATGCCCTTGGAGGCGCGCTTGATGACCCGGAAGGCGCCCGTGAGGTTCGTGTCGATCACCGAGGTGAAGTCGTCTTCGCTCATGCGCATCAGGAGGGTGTCCTTGGTGATGCCGGCGTTGGCTACGAGTACTTCCACAGGACCGTGGGCGGCTTCGACTTCCGCGAACGCAGCGTCGACCGAAGCTTCGTCGGTGACGTCCGCCTTGACGCCGAGGATGCCCTCGGGCAGCGACGAGGCGCTGCGGAAAGTCACTGCTACCTTGTCGCCGTTGGCCAGGAAAGACTCGGCGATGGCCAAGCCGATCCCCCGGTTTCCGCCGGTGATCAGAACGCTGCGGCCGGTGGTGGGTGTGTCAGACATATGGGGCTCCGGGTTCTGCGGCAGGGAGGGCCGCGCTGGGGGCTGGATTTTTCCTGCCTCCGATCTTAGCGCCCGGTTCGCATCCGTTTGGGCGGCTCCGCCGATGGTGAGAGAATCTAAGTAAGCCTTGGGAGCGTGATCTGACAGCCGTGACACTCAAAAACCGACCCGGTGCGCATGTGCCCGGGAGGCCGGACGCCGAGTCCGGCGGTACCGAGGTGCACAGCATCACCGACGCCGCCGCTGCGCACTCAGACGAGATGCGCGAACGGATGATCAAGTACGCCGTCGCCATGGGCATCCGCATGGTCTGCCTGATCCTGATTTTTGTCGTGGATGGCTGGTTCAAGCTCATCCCGGTGCTTGGGGCCGTCTTCCTGCCCTGGGTTGCGGTAGTGATCGCCAACGGCAGCGACAAAGCGGAAATCCATAGTGATTCCCTGCTGGACTACGTTCCGCTCGCCGAGCTGGATGCCCCGGCCCCCACGGGCGCGGCCGAGGCTTACCCGGCCGACGGCGATGACGGCTCGGGGACGCTGCTGGAAGGCGAGCTGATCGATGATGAGAACGATGACGATGACGACCACGGACGGGCAGCTTCATGAACCTCTTTGACCTGGCCGGGCACGGTGGCGGCACCGCCGCGGGCCCCGGCACCGTCTGCTCACGGAAGGCCTGCCGCGCGGCGGCGGAATGGCAGCTGCTGTGGAACAACCCTAAGATCCACACCCCGGAGCGGCGCAAGATCTGGCTGGCGTGCGGTGAGCACCGCGCCTGGCTTGAAGACTACCTCCAGACGCGCGGACTGTGGAAAGAGACCGTGGCCCTCAGCGCAGAAATAGCCCCCCTTTCCGCAGGGACAGCCCCCCTCGACCCGTCAGGCAGGATCGGCTGAATGTACCGCTTTCTCTTCTCCAGTAAGTGGCTGGGGTACTTGTTGCTGGCCGCGATCTTCGCCGCCGGCTGCGTTGGCCTGGGCCGATGGCAGATGGACCGTCGCGCCGAAACCCTGGCCGAGATCAACCGGGTGGTCTCCAACTATTCCGCCGACGCCGTGCCCTTCGCCGATGTCCGGGACCAGTTCAGCCGGCTGAACCCGGAGCGCGAGTGGACCCAGGTGGAACTCAGGGGCAGCTACGACGTCGCCGGCCAGCGCATCGTCCGCAACCGCCCGCTCAACGGCCAGCCCGGCTACGAGGTGGTGGTTCCGTTCAAGCTCGAGTCCGGCGAAACCGTGGTGATTGACCGCGGCTGGCTGCCCATCGGCAACAACACCCCGGGCCGGCCCGACTCCGTGCCTGCGCCGCCGCAGGGTCCGGTAACAGTGGTTGCCCGCCTCAAGCCGTCGGAGCCCGAGCTGCAGCGCGGCGCCCCTGACGGCCAACTGGCCTCGATCGACCTCGCCGCCTATTCCGCGCAGCTGGGCTATCCGCTGCTCACGGGCGCATACGGGCAGCTGGCCTCCGAGTCGCCGTCGGTGCAGGACATGCCGTTCCCGTTCCCCAAGCCGTCCACCGATGAAGGCACGCACCTGTCCTACTCGCTGCAGTGGTTCGCATTCGGCGTGCTGATGTTCGTCGGGTTCGGCTACGCCGCCCGGCAGCAGGCCCGCAACGCCGCGATTGACGCGGAGGACGCAGAAGCCGAGGCTGCCGAAGGCGTGTACCTGCACTCCAGCGGCCCGGCCGTGCGGCGCCGTCCCGTTCCGCGCAAGCGCAGGAACGCGACGGCGGAAGAAGAGGAAGACGCCATCCTCGACGCCCAGGGGTTCTGAGCGGTGAGCCCTGATGCCTTCCCCGGACCGGTGGCTAACGTCAAACGCGCCCTCACCGCCCTGGGCGCCAAAGACACGGTGACAGTGTTCGATTCAAAAGTCCCGACGGCGGCCGCAGCGGCCGCGGCGCTCGGCTGCGACGTCGCGGCGATCACCAACAGCCTGGTGTTCGACCTTGGGGGCGCTCCACTGCTGATCCTGGCCAGCGGCGCTGCCAAGGTGGACGTCCACAAGGTCGCCGAACAGCTGGGCTCGGGCAAGATCCGCCGCGCCTCCCCCGAGTTCGTCCTCGAACACACCGGCCAGGAAGTGGGCGGCGTAGCCCCGGTAGGCCACCCGGAGAAGATCCGGACCCTGTTGGACGAATCCCTGTCAGTCCACCGTGTGCTGTGGGCAGGAGCCGGAGACCACAACTCGATGTTCTCGATCGGCTACGAAGACCTCCAGCGGATCACGGGCGCAGAAGAGATGCCCGTCCGCTGATCCAGGTGACTCGCAGCTGTGGGCGGTCCTGAGCTCTGAAAACGGCCCCCGGATGCGGCGGGCCCCGCGCCCTACGCCAGCGTGATCAGGTCCAGGTAGTCTTCGTTCCAGTGGTCCTCGATGCCGTCGGGCAGCAGGACCACGCGCTCCGGGTTGAGCGCCTCGACGGCGCCCTCATCGTGGCTCACGAGGACCACGGCGCCGGTGTAGTTACTCAGGGCCCCGAGGATCTCGGCGCGGCTGGCAGGGTCGAGGTTGTTGGTGGGTTCGTCGAGGAGCAGCACGTTCGCACTTGAGGCCACAATGGTGGCCAGCGCCAGTCGGGTCTTCTCGCCGCCGGAAAGCACACCGGCGGGCTTGTCGACGTCGTCACCGGAGAACAGGAACGAGCCCAGAATGTTGCGTACTTCCGCGTCGTTCATGTCCGGGGCGGACGAGCGCATGTTCTGCAGGACCGTGCGGTCCACGTCGAGCGTCTCGTGCTCCTGGGCGTAGTAGCCCACTTTCAGGCCGTGGCCCGCAACGACTTCGCCGGTGTCCGGCTTGTCGACGCCGGCGAGCATGCGCAGCAAGGTGGTCTTGCCGGCGCCGTTGAGGCCCAGGATGACCACCTTGGAGCCGCGGTCGATCGCGAGGTCGACGTCGGTGAAGATCTCCAGCGAGCCGTAGGACTTGCTGAGGCCATCCGCGGTGAGCGGGGTCTTGCCGCAGGGTGACGGATCGGGGAAGCGCAGGGCTGCCACGCGGTCGGTCGCGCGCACGGCCTCGAGGCCGCCCAGCAGACGCTCGGCACGCTTGGCCATGTTCTGCGCGGCGACGGCCTTGGTGGCCTTGGCGCGCATCTTGTTGGCCTGGTCGATCAGGACCTGGGCCTTCTTCTCCGCGTTGGCGCGCTCACGCTTGCGGGCGCGCTCGTCCGTTTCGCGCTGGGTCAGGTAGCGCTTCCAGTCCATGTTGTAGAAGTCGATCTGGGCGCGGTTGGGATCCAGCAGGAAGACCTTGTTGACAGTCGCTTCGAGCAGTTCGGTGTCGTGGCTGATCACAATCAGCCCGCCCTGGTGGTTCTTGAGGAACTCACGGAGCCAGGAGATGGAATCGGCGTCGAGGTGGTTGGTGGGCTCATCCAGGAGCATGGTTTCGGCATCCGAGTACAGGATGCGCGCAAGCTCCACACGGCGCCGCTGTCCGCCGGACAGGGTCTTGAGCGGCTGGTTCAGCAGCCGGTCCGGCAGGGCAAGGTTCGAGCAGATTGCTGCCGCCTCGGCTTCGGCCGCATAGCCGCCGGCGGCCAGGAACTCTGATTCCAGCCGGTCATAGCGGTTCATCGCCTTGCGCTGGACCGCGGCGTCCTCGCTGGCCATTTCTTCGTGGGCCAGACGGAGCTTGCTCACGGCAATGTCCAGGCCGCGGACGGACAGGATACGGTCCCGGGCGAGCTGCTCCATGTCCGGCGTGCGCGGATCCTGCGGCAGGTAGCCGATTTCGCCGGTGCGGGTTACCTTGCCCGCGGCGGGCAGGCCCTCGCCCGCGAGGACCCGGGTCAGCGTTGTCTTGCCTGCACCGTTACGGCCGACCAGGCCGATCTTGTCTCCCTTGTCGATCCGGAAGCTCACCTGGTCCATGAGGAGGCGGGCGCCGGCGCGCAGTTCGAGATCCTGGACGGTAATCAATGCAGCTAAGGCCTTTCACAACAGGGAACGCCGCGGCACAACGGGTGGAGTCTGGGCGGGGCCGGGGCAGGGCGGTGCGAGAGCACGGCCTGTACAAGTCTACCGGCACGGCCCCTTCTCCCTGACATGGGCCCACATGGCAGCGGCCAGCCGCCGGCGCGATGCGGATGCAGGCGGCTGGCCGGGTTCATTGGCGACGCCCTCCAGCTTCCGGGCCGCCCCTTAGTGGGGCGCCTACAAAAAACCCGCCCCGCCGCGACCGTACAGTCGCTATCACAAGTCCGATATCCGCAGCAGCATCCGACAGGAACGCCATGACGCAAACCGACCATCCCGCCATAGCCAGGACCCCGCGCCGCCGGAGCCGCTGGAATGCCACCGACCTTGGGCTCATCGCCGTCTTCGCCGCCCTTGTGGCGGGTTCGGCGCTGATCGCCGCCATTCCCGTGGGCGGGCTCGGCGTGCCCATCACGCTGCAGACCCTCGCCGTCATGCTCACGGGGCTGGCCCTCGGCCCGGCCCGCGCCTTCGCCGCCGTCGGCCTCTACCTGCTCCTGGGCTTCGCGGGCCTGCCGATCTTCAGCGGCGGCCGCAGCGGGCTGGGCGTCCTCGCCGGCCCCTCCGCCGGCTACATCATCGGGTTCCTGCTGGCCGCCACAGCGGTAGGCTGGCTGGCCGTCGTCGTGCTGGCCCGCACCGCCAACCGCACCGGCAAACTGCGTGGCATCCTCCTGTTCGCGGCCGCCATGGTGAGCAGCATCGTCTTCATCCACGGCCTGGGCATCCTGGGCATGATGGTCAACGCCAAGCTTGACTTCTCCAAAGCCTTCCTTGCCGATCTTGCGTTCTATCCCGGCGACATCATCAAGAACGTCCTGGCCGTCAGCATCGCCCTGGCCCTGCACAAAGCCTTCCCGGATCTGCTGCTCAGCCGAGTCCGGACGGCTGACACCCGCCCGTGAGCATCATCGTCCTGGACCGCGTGACGGTGCGGGTGTCGGTTGACGGCCGCCCCGCACCCAAGACGCTGCTCCAGGAACTTTCGCTGGACCTTACGGAACGGCGGATCGGCGTTATCGGGGCCAACGGCTCGGGCAAGTCCACCCTCCTGCGGCTCCTCAACGGGCTCGTGGCACCCAGCGAGGGCACGGTGCGGGTTGACGGCGCCGATACCGTCCGCGCGGTCCGGGAGGTCCGACGGCGCGTGGGCTTTGTCTTCACGGATCCGCTGTCCCAGCTCGTCATGCCCACCGGCCGCGAGGATGTGGAATTGTCCCTACGGCGATCGTTCCGCAACGCCACAGAGCGCCGGGCCCACGCGGAGTCAGTCCTGGAACGGTTCGGCCTGCTGCCGCTGGCGGACCAGAGCATCTACGAACTCTCTGGCGGCGAACGCCAGCTCCTGGCGCTCGCCGCGGTCCTGGCCGTCGATCCTGAGGTGCTGGTCCTCGACGAGCCGTCCACACTGCTGGATCTCCGCAACCGCGAACTCCTGCGACGCACGCTGGACGGACTCCGCCAGCAGGTGATTCTGTCCACCCACGACCTCGAGCTCGCCCGGGACATGGACCGCGTCCTGGTGGTGGACGACGGGAAGGTGGTGTTCGACGGCGAACCGGCGGCCGCCGTCGCGCACTACCGTGCCCTGAGTGCTGCGGGCCTGCCTGCAGCTGGCCGCGGAATGGCCGGGGGGCCTGCGGCCGGCGGGCTGGCGGGCGGCATGGCCGACGGGCTGGCGGGCGGCGGGCTTGAGCGGGCCGTGCCGGAGCAGGCCCGGCTGGAGCAGGCGTGAGCAGCCACGGATTCCTCCTGGCCGCGTATGCGCCGGGTTCGTCGCTGATCCACCGGGCGCCGCTGTGGCTGAAGTTCCTGCTGGTCGTTGGGTGCGGAATGGCGTCGTTCCTGATCGCCGACTGGGCCGTGTCCGCCGCCGTGCTGGCGCTGCTGTGCGGACTGTTCCTGCTCAGCGGGGCGGGTCCGGCCCGGCTGTTTCGCGCGGTGCGCCCGGTCCTTCCGGTACTCGCGGCGATCGGTCTCTTCCAGTGGTGGCAGCTGGGCGCACCGACCGCCGCGCGGATCGTACTGAACGTCCTGATCTGCGTTGTCGCGGCTTCAATCCTGACCGCCACCACCCCGGTGCAGGCGCTCCTTGACGGCGTGGCGTCCCTGGCCCGGCCGTTCCGCCGCTTCGGTGCGGACCCGGAACGCTTCGCCCTGACCATTGCCATCATGCTCCGCAGCATCCCGTTCGTTGCCGGGGCCTACATGGACGTGCGCGACTCCGCCCGGGCCCGCGGGCTCGAACGCAACCCGAGGGCTCTTGTGCTGCCCGTCTTTATCAGTACTGTGGCCTTCGCCCGGCAGACCGGGGAAGCCCTCGCTGCCCGTGGACTGGGTGAGCCGGAGGACCCGGAGGAATAGCCCCTCGGGTGCCCTCGCGCGGCCCGGCTGCCCTGTGCAGTTGGTCAGTGGACATGCCCTCCCTTGGCCGCAGCCAGTGGACATAGGGCCGCCATGCCCACTCCTCGTCCTCAAGAATGGGCATGTCCCAATCAGGGTGCCCGCGGAGTGGCTGCCCCGCGGGGTTGGCCAGTGGACATGCCCTCCCTTGGCCGCAGCCAGTGGACATAGGGCCGCCATGCCCGCTCCTCGTGCCCAAGAATGGGCATGTCCCGTCCCCAGCACAACGCACGGACATGTCCCTACTCCGGTGCCACGGCAGGGCATGCCCCGCACCCGGCAGATGGGCATGCCCTCCCCTGCCCGCAGCCAGTGGACATGTGGCCCATATGTCCACCGTGCGCGGCGAAGAATGGGCATGTCCCCCGGAGGATCAGGTGAGGCGCGAGTACCCCAGCAGCGCTGCCGTGCCCATGCCGCCGGCGATGCTGATCATTGCCAGGGCCAGCTGGCCCGGCTCCGCGGACCTGCGCGCCTGTGCCAGAAGCCGTGTGACAAGCACCGCACCCGAGGCTCCATAGGCGTGACCGAGAGCCAGCGCCCCGCCGTCGAGGTTGGCCTGTTCCGGGTCAATCCCCAATTGGTCAAAGCAAGCGAGCGTCTGGGCGGCGAAGGCCTCATTGAACTCCACGAGGCCCAGGTCCGCGGCCGTCAGGCCGTGTGCCACGAGGAGCCGTTCGGCTGCTGCGGCCGCGCCGATGCCCAGGAGCTGCGGCGCCACCCCGGCGGTGTCGGTTCCCAGCACCAGCAACCCGTCCGCCGCGCCCAGCTGACGGGCACGTTCCGTGGACGTAATGACCACGGCGGCCGCGCCGTCGGCGTCAAAGCACGAGTTCCCGGCCGTCACCGTGCCGCCGCTGGCAAACACGGGCGGGAATCGGGCCATCAGGGCCGGGCCAAGACTGGGCCGTGGACCGTCGTCGGCTTCAGCGGCCACCCCGGGGCCCGCAGCGAGGGGAACAATCTCGCCGCCGAACTTTCCGGCAGCGGCGGCGGCCAGGGCACGGTGGTGGCTGCGGAGCGCGAAGGCGTCCTGGCGTTCCCGGCTGATGCCGAAGTGGGCGGCGACGTTCTCGGCCGCCACTCCCATGTCGGGATCGCCGAGGCTGAGGGGTGCGAACTGGGCCCGGCTGTAATAGTCCGGGCTGCCGTCGTCGTTGCGGTGGGCCCGGAGCGGAGCCGTGCTGATGCTCTCCACGCCGCCTGCAAGGTACAGGCTGCCGCCGCCCGCCGCGACCAGCCGGGAGGCCAGGACGATCGCGTCCAGACCGGAGCCGCATTGCCGGTCCACCGTGACGCCGGGGACGGTGACGGGCAGGCCGGCCTCCAGCGCGGCGAGTCGGGCTACGTTTCCGCCGCCGCCCACGGCGTTGCCGATCACGACGTCGGTCACGGACTCCGGCGCGAGGCCGGGGCCGACGCCCGCGTCGGCGAGCAGGCTGCGGAGTACCGGAGCCAGGAGTTCGTGGGCGCGCAGCTTCTTCAGGGCCCCGTTGGCCCGGCAGAGCGGCGTACGGCGCGCGGCGATGATCACCGGCTGCCGGTCCTCCGGCAGCCGCCGGGGCAATGACGGTCCGGGGAAGGGCAGCCCGAGCGGAGCCGGCCCCGTGCCCGCGCGGGGCTCAGCCAAGGCGCCGGATCCTGGGATCGTTCCGGGCTATCCAGTCGAGCAGCAGCTGCCGGCTGATCTTGCCCCGGTCCGTCAGGGGCAGCTCCGTCAGCGCGAAGTACTCCAGGGGGCGCTTGTTCCGTGCCAGCACGTCGTCGATCCCGGACCTCAGCTGCGTGGCGGTGACCGCCCCGTGCGAGGGCACCACGCCGGCCACGACGCGCTGGCCGCGAAGATCATCGGTCATGCCAGCTGCCACGGCCGCCGCGACGCCGGGGACGGAGGCCAGCGCCATCTCGACCTCGTGCGGGTAGACGTTAGTGGCGGCGGTGATGATCATGTCGGAGCGGCGGCCCAGCATGTGCAGGGTCCCGCCGGAGAGGTACCCCTGGTCGCCCACGGTGTACCAGCCGTCGAAACAGCGCAGGGCCTGGCCGTCGTCACCCCACAGGTAGCCGTTGCTGACCATGCCGCTGCGGACGCAGATGTTGCCGTCGCTGCCGTCGGGGAGTTCGGTGCCGCGATCGTCCAGGATGCGGATGTCGACGCCGGGAAACGGCTTCCCAATGCCGGTCCCGCCCGGCTCAGCGGGGTCACCCGGACGCAGCCCGGCGCCCGAGACGAAGCTGAGTTCGGACGCGCCGTAGTATTCGAAAATGGTGGCGTTGGGTGCCCAGCGACGGGCCGCTTCCAGTGTCCGTGCGTCCAGCTTGGAACCGGCGCAGATGATGCTGCGGATGCCGGAGGCATCGACCCCGCCGGCCAGGCCGCGTTCGCTGAGCAGCCGGAGCATGGTGGGCACCAGGACCAGGCGGGTGATGCCGTCGTGGCTGACGGCAGCGTGGGCGGCGCCGACGTCGAAATGGTCCAGGCTGTGGAACTCCGCGCCGGCGTACAGGCATTCGGCGAGGGCATAGAGGTTCAGGCTTGCCGCGAGCGGGCCGGGGGCCAGGGTTTTGTCGTCCTGCGTCAGCCCGAAGAATTCAATGGAGGCCTCAAAGGACTCCTGCCAGGACCGTCGCGAGCGGGTGAACGCCTTGGGCACCGAGGTGGTGCCGGAGGTCAGGCCGATCAGGAAGGAGGTGTCTGCCGGCCCGTCAACAAGCCCAGTGCCCAGCCCGGTCCCCTGCCACGCCGGCAGCGCCGAGCCCGGGTCCCCACGGCCCGGATCCGCAAGGCCCGGGTCCGCACGGCCCGTTTCCATCCCGGAGATGCGGGCGGTGATGCTGTCCTGCAGTTGCTGCGGCCAGGCCGGGTCCAACACGGCGCACTGCCGCTGACCAGCGACGGCCGCCGCGAACGCTACGGCGAAGCGGGTTGAATTTTGTTCGGAGAGCACGGTGATGGCAGGCGCCGTTTGCACCAGCGCCGCTGCCTGGTCCCGCAGACCGGACCAGCTGAGGTGCTCTCCRGCCACGACGACGGCTGTTTCGTCGGGACGGTCGTCGGCCCAGCGCTGGAGTCTGTCGAGAAAAGGCATCGAACCAACTTTACCGTTGCCGGACGCCCCAGCGGCTTGTGCGGGATATTGTGACTCCATGAGCTTTAACGACAACGCCCCGCTGGATCCGTCACAGGTCCAGGATCGCCGCGGAATGGGCCGCGGCCCGATGATCGGCGGCGGGATCGGCGGCGGCATCATCCTGCTGCTGGCAGCCCTCTTCGGCATCAATCCCCAGCTTCTCGAGGGCCTGGCCGGCACCGTCCAGGATCCCCAGTCGCAGAGCCAGGGCTCTGCCCCCGCCTGCCAGACCGGCGCCGACGCCGACGCCCGCCTCGACTGCAGGATTACCGGCACGGTCAACAGCCTGAACGCGTTCTGGCCGGCCTATCTGGCCCAGTACAACACGAAATACCCGCGGCCCGACGCCGTAATCTTCACCGGCGGAACCAATACGGGCTGTGGCGCCGCCACCTCTGACGTAGGACCGTTCTACTGTCCCGTCGACACGACGGCGTACTTCGACCCCGGCTTCTTCCAGGAGCTCGTGGACCGGTTCGGCTCGTCCGGCGGGCCGCTGGCCCAGGAGTATGTGGTGGCCCACGAATTCGGCCACCACATCCAGAACGTGCTCGGAGACCTCGACCGTGCTCAGCAGGATCCCCAGGGCCCCGGCTCCGGGGGTGTCCGGGTTGAGCTGCAGGCCGACTGCTACGCGGGGCTGTGGGCCCACTACGCGACGACGCAGCCGGACCCCAAGACCGGCCAGCCCTACCTCGAACCCTTCACGGACCAGGACATCCGGGATGCCCTGTCGGCTGCCTCGGCCGTGGGCGACGACCGCATCCAGAAGGCCGCGACTGGCCGCGTTTCACCGGAGGCATGGACCCACGGGTCAAGTGCCCAGCGGCAGAAGTGGTTCTACCAGGGCTACACCACCGGGGACATCAACAAGTGCGACACGTTTGCGGTGGCAACCCCGTAGTCCCACCCCTGTGGTACCAAAGCCCCGGCCCCATCCGCCGGGGCCTCATCCGCGCCGCGGCCGGCGCCGGATCGGGACTTCGACGTAGCTGAGGAATCCGGCGTGGCCCAGGTGCCGGTGCTTCGGGTGCCATACCGGGCGGTATTCGTGCCCGAACGGGTCGGTCACCAGGACTGCCTCCAGCCGGTCGTTCCCGGCCAGGAGGCGGTCGACGTCGGCAAGTGCGTTGCGCCGCGTCGCTAGCCCGTCGATGTCCAGGCTCCAGAGCCCCAGCTCAGCATCCGTTCCGCGTTCCAGCTGCAGGGTCTCGAACAGTCCGGCGACGAGCCCGGCGAGCCCGGCCGTGTCGGCGCGTTGCAGCCGGTGCCCCTCCGGATGAACGTCGCGGGCATCGGCCAGGGCCTGGCGAAGCCAATGGAATTCCACGGACCCCAGGGGCGGCCCCATGCGCAGGTGGCGGTTCTCGTCCAGCTCGAGCCGGTACGTGGTGGCGCTGCGGTCAATGATGCACGGAGCCTCGCCGACATATTCAAAGTCGGCCAGGAGGGCATCCCGGGAGCGGTAGTAGGAGAACTCGCCGCTGTCCTCAACGACCACAAAGTCCCCGCCCGCGCCGGACGGCCGTGGTGGTGGGGTGGCATCCATTCCGGTGTGCCTCCTGTTCGACAGTGTGCCCGGTCCGAAGCCTGCGGCCCTGTGGATTGGTTGTCTTTATCAGACCACCGCCGGGGCGATAAGGGAACGGCCATCAGGGAACGCCGGATGGGACGACGACGACGACGGCGGCCCCGCCTCGGTGAGGTGGGGCCGCCGTCGTCGTAATTAGGGGCCTCCGCCGCCGAGGGTTCCCTGGCCGAGCGAAGCGAGGCTAGGGAGGCGGTGGGGACCTAGATGTTGAAGCCCAGGGCGCGCATCTGGTCGCGGCCGTCCTCGGTGATCCGTTCCGGACCCCATGGCGGCATCCACACCCAGTTGAGCCGCCATTCATCGACGACCCCGTCCAGGGCCTTGCCGACCTGCTCCTCGATGACATCGGTGAGCGGGCAGGCGGCGGTGGTGAGCGTCATGTCGATCAGCAGGGCGCCGTCGTCGTCTGAGTACTTCAGACCGTACAGCAGGCCCAGATCAACGATGTTGACCCCGAGTTCCGGGTCGATCACATCCTTGAGCGCCTCTTCGACATCCTCGAGGCCCGTGCGGGCCACATTGAGTTCGGTCATCGCGGAGTCCTAACTACGCCTGGGCTGCAGCCGAGGCGGCAGCGATGGTGGCCGCCCCTGCGCCGGTGGCGTAGCGGTCGTAGCCTTCGTCTTCGAGGCGGTCGGCGAGCTCCGGGCCGCCCTCTTCCACAACCTGGCCATCGACGAACACGTGCACGAAGTCCGGCTTGATGTAGCGCAGGATCCGGGTGTAGTGCGTGATGAGCAGGGTGCCCATGTTGCCTTCGCCGTGGGCGCGGTTGACGCCCTCGGAGACAACCTTCAGCGCGTCGACGTCGAGGCCGGAGTCGGTCTCGTCGAGGATGGCGAACTTCGGCTTGAAGAGCTCCAGCTGGAGGATCTCGACGCGCTTCTTCTCGCCGCCGGAGAAGCCTTCGTTGACGTTGCGCTGGGTGAAGTCGGCGTCGATGCGCAGCTGCGCCATGGCCTCTTTGACGTCCTTGGTCCAGGTGCGCAGCTTGGGCGCTTCGCCGTCGATCGCGGTCTTGGCGGTGCGCAGGAAGTTGGTCATGCTGACGCCCGGGACCTCCACCGGGTACTGCATGGCAAGGAAAAGGCCGGCGCGGGCGCGCTCGTCAACGGTCATCGCGAGGACGTCCTCACCGTCGAGCGTGATGGTGCCGGAGGTGACGTTGTAACGCGGGTGCCCGGCGATGGTGGACGCCAGCGTGGACTTGCCGGAACCGTTCGGGCCCATGATGGCATGCGTCTCGCCGGTCCTGATGGTCAGGCTGACGCCCTTCAGGATTTCCTTGGTGCCCTGCTCGGTGTCAATGCTGACGTGCAGGTCCTTGATCTCAAGAGTCGACATATGTCTTGTTCTCCTCTGCACCGTGCCCTCCGGCACTGTGCGTTTTCTTGGCGATAAGTTTTCTTGTGCGAGTTGCCGGCTGCAGGCAGCTAGCTGAAGTTTGGAGCCTCGGCGCCGTTCAGGACGTTGGTGAAGTCCACGTAGACCTCGTCATCCAGGACGGTCACGGCAAACACGGGAACAGGATCATAGGCTGGCAGCTGGAGCGGCTCGCCGGTGCGCAGGTCGAACTGGGAACCGTGGCCCCAGCACTCGATCTTGCAGCCTTCAACCTCTCCTTCGGAGAGAGAGATGTCCGCGTGCGAGCAGGTGTCGCCGATCGCGTGGATCTCCCCCATCGAGTCCTTCACGATCGCTACGGGGTAGTCGTCGATCAGGATCCGCAGCGCCTGCTTGAGTTGGATCTCGCTGGCGTTGCAGACTAGTTCGCCCTTTGGCTGTTCAGTCATTGATGTGTTCCGTGTTCTCTAGTGCTGCGCACTAGTGGTTCGTTGCCGCGAGTTCGCGCTCGACGGCTTCCGTGAGGCGCTCTTCGATGGCCGGAACGTTGATCTTCTGGATGATCTCGTTCAGGAACCCGCGGACCACCAGGCGGCGGGCCACGTCTTCAGGGATGCCACGGGCCATCAGGTAGAACAGGTGCTGGTCGTCGAACCGTCCGGTGGCGCTGGCGTGTCCGGCGCCGGCGATCAGGCCGGTTTCGATCTCAAGGTTCGGCACGGAATCGGCGCGGGCGCCGTCGGTCAGGACCAGGTTGCGGTTGGCCTCGTAGGTGTCGGTGCCTTCTGCTTCCTTGCGGATCAGAACGTCACCCACCCACACGGTGTGCGCGTTACGGCCCTGCAGGGCGCCCTTGTACAGGACGTTGGACTTGCAGTTGGCCACGGCGTGGTCCACGAACAGGCGCTGCTCGAGGTGCTGGCCGGCGTCGGCGAAGTACAGGCCAAACAGTTCCACTTCGGCGCCCGGGGCGGTGAAGCGGGCCGAGGGCGTGACGCGCACGAGGTCGCCGCCGAGGCTGACAACAATGTGCTTGAATTTGGCGTCGCGGCCGAGCTTGACCTGCTGGGAGGAGGCGTGCACGGCGTCGTCGTTCCATTCCTGGAGCGAGATGACGGTCAGCTGCGCGCCGTCCTCAACGAGGATTTCGACGTTTTCCGAGACGACGGCGGTGCCCTGGTGGTCCAGGACGACGACCGACTTGGAGAACTTTTCCGCGACGATCACGATGTGCTGTGCGGAAGCCTCGGTGCCCTGCCCGGTCAGCAGGACGCTGACCTCGCCGTCCACCTGGACCTCGGACGGGACGGTGATGACGGTGGCCTCGGCGAAGTTCTCCCAGGCGTTCGCGGAGACGCGGTCCTCGGGGATGGCGGCGGAGCCGATCCGGCGGTCGTCGCGGCCGACGGTCTCAACCCTGACGCTGTCCGGAGCGGTGATGCTCACGGCCGGCGCGGCACCGCCCAGGACCTCGGTGTGCAGGCCGCGGAGGCGCTTGAGCGGGGTGAACCGCCAGTCTTCTTCCATGCCGGTCAGCGGCTTGAAATCCGCCAGCTTGTAGGAGGTCAGGCGGCCGGCGCGTGAGCTGTCCGGAATGCCGACGCCGCCGCCGTGCGAGTGGCGCTTGACGGCTTCGCCGGCCAGCGGCGCTTTGGACTCCGCTGCGTTCAGGGGTGAAAGGCTTTCGCCTTCCTCGGTGAAACCGTTGATGAACGGCTGGGCTGAGGGCGCGCCGATGCGGGCCTTTTCAGTAGTGATGTCAGTCATTAACCGACCGATCCTTCCATCTGCAGTTCAATCAGTCGGTTTAGCTCGAGGGCGTATTCCATCGGCAGTTCGCGGGCAATCGGCTCGATGAAGCCGCGGACGATCATCGCCATGGCCTCGTCTTCGCGCATGCCGCGGGACATCAGGTAGAACAGCTGCTCTTCGCTGACGCGCGAGACCGTGGCCTCGTGGCCCATGGTGACGTCGTCCTCGCGGATGTCGATGTACGGGTAGGTGTCCGAGCGGCTGATGGTGTCCACCAGGAGGGCGTCACAGCGGACCGTGTTGGCCGAGTGCTTGGCGCCTTCGCGGACCTGGACCAGGCCGCGGTAGGCAGCGCGGCCGCCGCCGCGGGCCACGGACTTGGAGATGATCGAGCTCTTGGTGTTGGGCGCGATGTGGACCATCTTGGAGCCGGTGTCCTGGTGCTGGCCTTCGCCGGCGAACGCGATGGACAGGGTTTCGCCCTTGGCGCCTTCGCCCACGAGGTAGACGGCCGGGTACTTCATGGTGACCTTGGAGCCGATGTTGCCATCGATCCACTCCATCGTGGCGCCCTCTTCGCAGATGGCGCGCTTGGTCACCAGGTTGTACACGTTCGTGGACCAGTTCTGGATGGTCGTGTAGCGGACGCGGGCGCCCTTCTTCACGATGATTTCCACGACGGCGGAGTGCAGCGAGTCCGAGGTGTAGATCGGCGCGGTGCAGCCTTCGATGTAGTGGACGTAGGAGTCCTCGTCCGCGATGATCAGCGTGCGCTCGAACTGGCCCATGTTTTCCGTGTTGATGCGGAAGTAGGCCTGCAGCGGGATGTCCACGTGGACGCCCTTGGGCACGTACACGAAGGATCCGCCGGACCAGACGGCCGTGTTCAGCGAGGCGAACTTGTTGTCGCCCACCGGGATGATGGTGCCGAAGTACTCCTGGAAGATCTCCGGGTGTTCGCGCAGCGCGGTGTCTGTGTCCAGGAAGATGACGCCCTGCTGTTCCAGGTCCTCGCGGATCTGGTGGTAGACAACCTCAGACTCGTACTGGGCGGCGACGCCGGAGACGAGGCGGCTGCGCTCGGCTTCCGGGATGCCCAGCTTCTCGTACGTGTTCCGGATGTCCTCGGGGAGGTCTTCCCAGGTTGCGGCCTGCTTCTCGGTGGAGCGCACGAAGTACTTGATGTTGTCGAAGTCGATGCCGGACAGGTCCGCGCCCCAGGTGGGCATGGGCTTGCGGTCGAAGTACTTCAGGCCCTTGAGGCGGAGGTCCAGCATCCACTCTGGCTCGTTCTTCTTGGCCGAAATGTCGCGGACAACGTCTTCATCGATGCCGCGGCGGGCGTTGGCCCCGACGTCGTTCTTGTCGGCCCAGCCGTATTCATAGGTGCCGATTCCGTGGAGCTCGGGATTCTTTTCCAGAATCTCCGAAATCACAGTAGAGCCAGCAACCTTCTTCTCTGATAGTTGGTCCGTCATCACGGCCTTTCTTGGAGATGGTTGGATACTTCGTCCGGGTTGACCGGGGCTGCGGGACTGGAAGTCCCGACGGCGGCCGGACGGCCCGTAGGTATGTGGGTGGTGCAGACGTGCCCGCCGCGGGCCAGGGTGGAGAGCCGGCGCACATCGACGCCGACCAGCCGGGCGAACACTTCGGTCTCCACGTCGCAGAACACGGGGAACTGGGCCGCCAGGTGCTGGATGGGGCAGTGCCCCTGGCAGAGCTGGACGCTGGAGAGCGCGGCCGGCAGCGGCGCCTTGGCTTCGAGCGACTGCGCCGAGGCCACGAAACCGTCGCGGCTCAGCGCCTCGGAGAGAGCCTGGGCGCGGGCCGTGATGTCCGGTCCGGCCTGCTCGATCTCGGGTGCGTAGCGGCGCTCCATGTCGGCGAACCGCTCGACGGCGAACTGCCGCACCGCCTCGGGGCCGGCCGCCTCTTCCAGGCGGCGCAGCGCGACGGAGGCGATGTCGAGATAGTCGTTGCCCAGGGTCGACTGGCCCTGGGAGCTCAGGACGTAGCGGCGGGCGGGCCGTCCGGCGCCCGCACCGGCGCGGGCAACCCGCTTGACCTCAATCACTCCGCTGCGCGCGAGGTGGTCGAGGTGGCGGCGCACGGCAGCCGGGGTGAAGCCCAGGAGGTCGCCGAGTTCGGCTGCGCTGATGGGTCCATGCTCCAGCACCGCGTTCAGGACACGGTCACGCGTGCGCTCTTCAGCGTCGTGGGTGTGGCTGCCGGCGGCGGGAACGACGTCGGGAACGGCCGCCACGTGTGCCCGGGCGGACCCGACGCGCGCGGCGCCGCGCCCGGTCGGGGCTGCGGACGCAGAGGAGCTCATGGAATACACAACACAATCATGTCGTAATTTACTCCGGCATTCCAGTAAGGCATGGCTTGCCTGCGGGCCCGGCCCCTCCGGGGAGGCGACGTACTACATCGCGTAGAATGCTGTGGTGCGATCTCCCGAATCCCCCGTTCTGACCATCAACGGGCTTGTCAAGGATGTTGGTCCACTGCCCACCCTCGACGGCAAGATGCTGCGCGTGGTCAGCGGCCTTTCCCTCATTGCCGAACGCGGCCAGGTCACGGCCCTGCTCGGCGCCAACGGCGCCGGCAAAACCACCACCATTGAATGCGCCCAGGGGCTGCAAAAGCGTACTGCCGGCGCCATCAGCCTACTGGGCCAGGACCCGGATTCGGCCGGCGCCGGGCTTCGCGCCCGCGTGGGGGTCATGCTGCAGGACGGCGGCCTGCCACCGTCAGCCCGGCCCATCCCCCTGCTGCGGCACATTGCCGGCATGTACCAGGACCCGTGGCCGGTAGATGAGCTGATCGGACGGCTGGGGATTGACTCGTTCAGCCGCACCAATGTGCGGCGCCTGTCCGGTGGGCAGAAGCAGCGCCTCGCCCTGGCCGCGGCTCTGGTCGGCAATCCGGAGGTTCTGTTCCTCGACGAGCCGAGCGCGGGCCTGGACCCGCAGTCCCGACAAATGGTCTTCGACCTGATCTCCGAACTGCGCAACAGCGGCATGGGCATCATCCTCACGACGCACCTGATGGACGACGCCCAGCGCCTCGCGGACTATGTTTACATCATCGATGCCGGCCGCAACGTCGCCGAAGGAACGGTCGCCGAGCTCCTGCGGCACCAGCTGCCCGCCGGCGACGCATCCCAGCACATCCGCACCCTGCTGTTCGAAACCGAGCCCGGCCTGGACTTCACCGGCGTGCTGCCCGACGGCGTCGACATCACCGAGGCGCGGGCAGGCAGCTACGCCGCGACCGGCGCCCTGACCCCCGCCGACCTCGCCGCGATCACCGCATGGTGGGCCGTGCGCGGGATCATGCCCAGCTCCCTGAGCCTTGAAGCCCGCAGCCTCGAGGACGTCTTCCTGGACATCTCCGGAAGGGAGATCCGATGACCCGCGTAACAGGTGGCGCCCCGCTGGAGAGCGCACGACGCGGCAGCGCGCCCCAGACGGTCCATGGCAGCGCCCCGGCTTCCTTGCTGCGCCGCATCCTGCTGCAGGGGAAATACGAAACCATCACCATGCTCAGGAACGGCGAGCAGTTGATCCTCGCGATCGTGCTGCCGCTGCTGGCCATGGTCGGCCTAACCGTGACGCCACTGTTGGACGGACTCGGTTCGAGCCGCATCAACGTTGCCGTGCCCGGCATCCTGGCCCTATGCGCCATGTCCACTGCCTTCACGGGGCAGGGCATCTCCACCGGCTTCGACCGCCGCTACGGCGTCCTGCGCTTTCTTTCCACCACTCCCCTGGGCCGCACGGGACTGATTGCGGGGAAGGTCCTGGCCGTCCTGGCCGTGCTGTTCCTGCAGGTGCTGGTCGTGACGGCGGTGGCCCTCCTGCTCGGCTGGCAGCCCAACCCCGCGGGCTGGCTGCCCGGGATGGCCATCCTGGTCCTCGGGGCCGCCGCCTTCACGGCACTCGGGCTCCTGGTCGCCGGGACGGTCCGGCCGGAGGCAACCCTGGCCATCACCAACCTCCTCTGGATCCTCCTCGGCGCCCTGGGCGGGATCGTCATCCCGGCCGAACGGCTCCCTGCGCTGGCGCAGGCCGTGGTGCACTTCCTCCCCTCCGGCGCGCTGGGCCAGGCGCTGAGGGATGCTTTCCTGTACGGCAGCGTCAATGGTGCTTCCGTGCTTGTCCTGCTGCTCTGGACGGCGATCGCCGGCGGCGCGGCAACCCGTTGGTTCAAGTGGAATTGAGAAAACTGTGAGCACGGCGTCACGAACTCCCCGGATCGTCTCCGGAATCACCTCCCGGCTGCCCGTCAGCGTGGACAAGACGGTCAGGCGGCTGGCTGTGTTGTCCCTCATCGGCCAGATCGTGCTGGTGGTGACCGGCGGAGCCGTACGGCTGACCGCCTCGGGCCTCGGCTGCCCCACCTGGCCGCGCTGCACCGAGGCCTCCCTGGCGACCACCCCGGAAATGGGGTTCCACGGAATCATTGAATTCGGCAACCGGCTCCTGACGTTCGCGCTGGCGGCCATCGCGGTGATGATGCTCGTCTACCTGTGGAACCTCCGCAAGGAGCGCCGCGACCTCTTCCTGCTGGCCCTCGGCCTGCTCGCCAGCATCCCGGCCCAGGCCGTCATCGGCGGCATCACGGTGCTGACCGGGCTCAACCCGTGGGTCGTGGGCCTGCATTTCCTCGTTTCCATGGCGCTCGTGGTCCTCGCGACCCTGCTGGTGAACCGGGCCTACGGCCGAACCGGCCAGGCCAGGACCGTGCAGCTTCCCGCCCTGCCGGGCGCGGCGCGCCCGGTGATGACCGCCGTCGCGCTTCTCTCCGCCGTCGCCGTCTGCCTCGGTGTGGTGGTGACCGGAGCGGGCCCGCACGCCGGCGACGCGAACGCCCCGCGCAATGATCTCGACTGGGACCTGTTCGCGCACATCCACGCAGTGCCCGCCTACCTGGTGACCGCCGGCGCGCTGTTCGCGGTGTTCCTTGTGGTCCGCGGGCGGATCCAGGGGCCGTTCCGCTCCGCGGTGTTCATGCTCCTGGGCGTCACGGTGCTGCAGGCCGTCATCGGCTTCACGCAGTACTACAACGGCATCCCGGCGCTCCTCGTCGGCGCGCACATGCTGGCGGCGGCGCTGCTGATGAGCGCGGCCACCAACGCCGCGGACCTCGCCCGCTACAGCCCGGCGGACTAACACGACGCAGCACACGCCGCAACTAAGCAACGCGGGGCTACTTACCGCCCGTCCGGAACGTATGGATGGGCCGTAAGTGACTCCGCGTTTGCTGTCTGCGCGGCGGTCAGGGCGCTGCGGCATCGAAGATCCCAACAGCATTCACCTTCCGGGGGCTGGCCCTGACGGGATTTCCGGGTGGACTATGAGATGGCATGGACATGGATCGTCGCGGCAGTGGGCTCTTTTTTGTTCGCTCCCGTGACGCTGACCGGAAGGCCTTCCCAGATGCAAGCGACAGAACCGACCGTGCCCCCTTCACCCTCAGCCCGCCAGCGCGCGGCGAGCCTCAAAGAGCGCGTCTACATCATCTTCACGAGCCTGGCTGTGGTGTTGGCGCTTCGGGGTCACGCGGACGAGACCACGCCCGCAGCCGCGGCGGCGACCCTCAGCATCGTGGTGATCGGTTCCCTGCTGGGGATTTTCGTCGCCGATCTCCTCAGCCACCTGACCGTACATTCGAAGCTCCCCACCGGCGAAGAACTGCACCACATGATCGCCGTCAGCGCGGACGGCCTCGGCGTCCTGGTGACTCCGCTGATTCTGCTGGCGGCGGCCGGCTTTGGGCTGTGGACGACGGCTGTTGCGCTCGGGTGGGCGGTGGTCGTTCTCGTTGTCTCGCTGGCCATCGTCGGATTCCTCGCGATCCGGCGCCTCGAGATCCCGCTGCGCCACAAGGTCGCCATCATGTTCGCCGAGGTTGTGCTGAGCCTTCTGGTGATCGGGCTCGAACTGCTGGCCCACAACCTCTGATCCCCGAAAGACCACTTTCTGCCAATATTCGAGTGCTGGTTAATGACCGGTCACTTGTCGGGTGGGGGCAACTTTGGGAATACTGGGCCATGTATCCCCCAGCCCCGTTGGCCTGGAAATGCAGCCGATCGCCGGTCCGCGGACGGCGTGGCAGCCTGGCCGGGTTGGCGGCCGGGACGGCCGGGGTCAGGTTTTGTCCAGCGAAGTCGGGGATACTTGGATACGGCGCAGGACTGCGCCGCACTCGCATTCATGGAAAGTAGGACGGCTCGGTTTTGCCTTGATGCAGCTGGAATCGGAACTGGCCAGATAGAGGCACTGGAGGATATGTGACGTTACTAGTCGGCGAAAGACCCGCAAGGGCAGCCCAGCAAACCGCACCTCGCCCACGGCTTGACGGCCTGGACGTGCTCCGCGGGGCTGCCGTCGGGGCCGTCCTGCTGGGACATTCCTGGCCGGGCATATTTCAAGGCGCCGGCATAGTTGGCGTCATTGCCTTCTTCGTGCTGAGCGGTTACTTGATCACTAACGTGCTGGTCCGGGATATCGAACGGCACCGAAAAATTCGCTACGGCCGTTTCTATGCGCACAGGGCCTTCCGGCTGGTGCCGGCACTGATCTCATTCCTGGGCGTGTACGCGATCGTCGAACTGGCCACCGACGTCCTTGGGGACCGGTCAAAGGGAATCGTGGGGTACACCGTCCTCGCCGGGCTTGGCTATCTCAAAGACCTGCCCCTGCCGTTCGACGTGAGCATGGCGATCGGACCACTCTGGACGCTGGCGGTGGAAGAACAGTTCTACCTGATCTGGCCAGCGCTGCTCGTGCTCGCCCTGCGACGCAACCGCCAGGGCCGGCTGATTGGCTTCTCCGCCGCCGTCGCCCTGTTCTTCATGGCGGCGAGCGTGATGGCCATGGCGACCCTGGCGCCGCAACTCCACTCACTGGTCTACGCGCTGCCCACAACGTGGGGCCTGGGGCTGATCGTCGGTTCGGCCCTGCGGCTGTACAGGGTCCACGTGTTCAGCTGGTTCACCGGCCACGGCTTCAGGCGTGCGGCTCTCTGCGGTTCCGCCGCCGTCCTGGCCGGGCTGATCTTCTTCCCCAAGGCAAACGAAACACCGGCTTTCATCTTCCTTGGCGGCCCGCTGGCCATGGCTGCCTCAGCCGTCCTGGTCGCCCTGGCCGCCTCCCGCACGGCAGCGATGCCGAAGTGGACGCGCCCGGTGCAGATGCTGGGCACCGTGTCCTACGCCGCGTACCTGTGGAACTACGTCGTCATTCTGTGGCTCAATGGCGGCTCGACAGCCGATCTGCCGCCGCTCATCGCGGTGTCGGCCATCGCGTTGACCCTGCTCATCGCGGTCATCAGCTGGCACACAGTCGAAAGGCTGGGACGGATCGCGCGGGATCGCTTCGACCGGCATTACGTTGCTCGGGACCAGCGGAACCAGCAGGACCAGCAGAAGGCCGGCAGCGCCGCCGTTTCCGGGCAGGCTGCGCCCAGACAGCACCCGGACAGGGCGGAGTGACATCCGCGGACTAGGCAGGTTCGCAGCCCTGACCGGTCTGCAACGGCACGGCGCCGCTCACGCGCTAGTTCGCTCGCCGGTTCAGCCGGTACGCAGCGCAGCCGCGGCGCCGGCGCCGGGAGAGCTCTCCAGCGTGCAAGGATCGGTGTTCGCGCCGCAGACGATCACTGCCACGCGTTCGCCTTCGCGGGGCGTGTACGCCCCTGACGTGAGCGCAGCAAACGCCGCCGCCGCGCCGTATTCGGCGGGGATCCGGTAGTCGCTCCACAGCTGGGACCGGGCGGCGACAATGGCGGCGTCATCCACCAGCACGGAGGTCGGAGGGACACGCGACGCGATGCTGAAGGCGATCTCGCCCACCCGCCGGGCACCCAGGGAATCCGCGGCGACTCCGGAAACGGCCACATCGACCGGGTGGCCGGCGGATAGGGCGGCGTGCAGCGTGGGGATGTTGAAGGGTTCAACCGCGACGACGCGCGCCCGGCCCTCGGCCGCTGCCGCGACTCCTGCATACAGTCCGCCGCCGCCGACGGCGACGAGGATCGTGTCGATGCCGGGCTCGTCCTTGAGGATCTCTTCGGCGACCGTGCCTGCGCCGGCGGCGATTTCGAGCTGGTCGTACGCATGGCAGAACAGGGCACCGCTTTCTTCCACGTATTCCGTGGCGGCGGCGAAGGCTTCCGCGTACTCGGCGCCGACCTTCCGGACCGTCGCGTTGTACGCGAGAAGACGCTCCACCTTCACGCGCGGGGCGTTCTCCGGAACGAACACTGTCGCCGGAACACCGAGTGCCGCCGCGGCGTAGGCGTTCGCGAGGCCCGCGTTACCGCCCGACGCCGCCACCACCCCGACGCCGGGGTTGAGTTCCCCGCGCTCCCGGGCAGCGAGGAGCCGGTTGAAGGCGCCCCGGGCCTTGAAAACGCCGGTGTGCTGCAGGAACTCGCATTTGAACCAGAGAGGAGCGGCGGCGGTACCCCCGCGAAGCAAAGGCGTGCGCCGAACGTAGCCGCTGATGCGGCTCTCTGCCTGGAGTACATCGCTGCGGTTGATCACTGGCTCCCCCTGAGGTTGCGCTCCCTGTCCGGCGTTGATTCGTCGGGTCGGGACTGTTCTGTGTTACTTCGCCAGGTGTTGACTGGTCGGTTCGTACGGGTATCCCCTGGCCGTAAGGACCATGCCCGGATACGGCTGACGCTCCCCCACCACTGGTGAGGGAGCGTCGGCTAGACGGACGGGGAGGCCTCAGCCGCCCATGACGGCCGAGCCGACAAACGGGTCGACGGCCAGGGCAATGAAGAGCAGCGTCAGGTAGCTGATGGAGCCGTGGAAGACCTTCATGGCTCCCTTGTTGGAGACGTCGCCGGACTGGGCGCGGTTGTACAGTGCGTGCGACTCGTACAGGAACCAGCCACCGGCCGCGACGGCGGTCACCGTGTAGACCCAGCCGGCGCCGCCGGCCGGGATCATCAGCAGCGAACACGCCACCATGGCCCACGCGTAGAGGACCACCTGCACCGAGACCACCTTTGCACCGGCGATTGCGCCCAGCATGGGCACGTTGGCGTTGCGGTAGTCCTCGCCGTAGCGCATCGACAGCGGCCAGTAGTGCGGCGGGGTCCAGAGGAAGATCACCATGAACAGCACGACGGCGGGCCACTCGACGGTGTTGGTGACGGCGGCCCAGGCAATCAGGACAGGGAAGCACCCCGCGGCGCCGCCCCAGACAATGTTCTGGGCCGTGCGACGTTTGAGGATCATGGTGTAGATCACGACGTAGAAGACGATGGCGCCGAGTCCCAGCCACGCGGAGAGCGGGTTGGCCCCGAACCAGAGGATCGCGATCGCCGCGGCGCCCAGCAGCCAGGAGAAGATGAGTGCTTCGCGAGGGGTGACCTCACCGGTGACCAGCGGCCGGTTCTCCGTGCGGTGCATGAGCTTGTCAATGTCGCGGTCGATGTAACAGTTGAAGGCACCTGCGGAGCCCGCCGCAAATGCCCCGCCCACAAGCGTCGCCAGGATCAGGCCGATCGACGGGAAGCCACGTTCGGCATAGATCATGGTGGGCAGCGTGCTGACGAGGAGGAGCTCGATGACGCGGGGTTTCGTGAGCGCCAGGTAGGCCTTGGCTTTGCGGCCGAAGCCCATTCGTCCCGAGGCCGGCGAGGCGTTCAGCGGCGTATTAGTTGTGCTCACGGTGGCAGTCACTCTGTTCTGTCTGGCTGTGCAGTTCTGTCTGGCTGGGCAGCCCCGGGTGGATTTCGCAACTCGTTTGGCTGCAGATCGGGCTCCGTGCTCGGCGCACGCCCGTATCTTTGCCCCAGTCGAAGGCCACCACCCATCATACCGTGGAGCTCCGGGCATCCGGGCCGCCGAACAGCGCCCATGATTCCGGCGCGTTAACGCTTGCTCACAGGCGCAACGGCGGACGGTGATTCATATAAGCGAAATCCCGTCCAATTGGTGAGATATACGCTGACCACAAAGTGGAATGGGACTAGGCTGTCCTTAGATCAGCGCACACGGGCACGCATACAGGCAATTGCCGGTACAGGCGGCTCTGCATCTGCGTCTGAATGATAGATCAACGTTTCGATGGTGAACGGCTGGTACGAACCGCAGCGGGCACCGAACTGTGCCCGGGGCGGGAAATAGAGCGTACCGCCGGCCGTCAGCACAGAGAGGGGCCCGGTTTTCGTGCCACATTTGGAAGAGCAAGAACTGTCATGGACTAACTTGGACCAGCGTGCGGTGGACACGGTCCGGGTGCTGGCCGCAGATGCGGTGGAGAAAGTCGGAAACGGCCACCCGGGGACGGCAATGAGTCTGGCACCGGCCGCGTACTTGTTGTTCCAGAAGCTGATGCGCCATGACCCGGCAAACCCCGACTGGCTGGGCCGTGACCGGTTCGTCCTGTCCCCCGGGCACACGTCCCTGACCCTCTACATCCAGCTGTTCCTCTCCGGCTACGGGCTGGAACTGAAGGACCTGGAGGCGCTGCGGACCTGGGGCTCGCTGACCCCCGGCCACCCGGAATACAAGCACACCAAGGGTGTGGAGATCACCACCGGCCCGCTGGGCCAGGGCCTGGCCTCCGCGGTCGGCTTCGCATATTCCCAGCGCCGCATGCGCGGGTTGTTCGACGCCGACGCTCCCGCCGGCACGAGCCCGTTCGACCACACCATCTGGGTGATCGCCTCCGACGGCGACCTGCAGGAAGGCGTGACCTCCGAGGCGTCCTCACTCGCCGGACACCAGGAACTCGGCAACCTCGTGGTGATTTACGACGAGAACCACATCTCGATCGAGGACGACACCGATGTGGCGTTCACCGAGGACGTCCTGGCCCGCTACGAGGCCTACGGCTGGCACACCCAGCGGGTCGACTGGACCCGGACCGGCGAATACGTCGAGGACGTGGCCGAGCTGCACGCCGCGCTGCTCGCCGCGAAGGCCGAAACCGGCAAGCCCTCCATCATCTCGCTGCGGACCATCATCGGATACCCGGCGCCGAAGAAGCAGAACACCGGCAAGATCCACGGCTCGGCCCTGGGCGCGGAGGAAGTCGCCGCCCTGAAGAAGGTCCTGGGCTTCGACCCGGAACGCGCCTTCCAGGTCGACGAGGACGTCCTGGCCCACGCCCGGGCCGTTCAGGACCGTGGCGCCGCCGCCCGCACCGACTGGCAGGCCTCGTTCGAGGCGTGGCAGGCCGGCAATCCCGAGGCCGCGGCCCTGCTGGAACGCGTCGAAGCCAAGAAGCTCCCGGGCGAGTTCGAGGCCGCACTGCCGGTCTTCGAAGCAGGCAAGGACGTTTCCACCCGGGCCGCGTCCGGTAAGGTCCTGAACGCGATCGGCCCGGTCATGCCCGAACTCTGGGGCGGCTCCGCCGACCTCGCCGAGTCGAACAACACCACGATCGAAGGCTCGCCCTCGTTCATCCCGGCGTCCCGGTCCACCGCTGCGTGGAAGGGCAACCCCTACGGCCGGGTCCTGCACTTCGGCATCCGTGAGCACGCCGCCGCGTCGATCGTGAACGGCATCTCCCTGCACGGGCGGACCCGGGCGTTCTCCGGCACGTTCCTGATCTTCTCCGACTACCAGCGCCCCGCGATCCGGCTCGGCGCCCTCATGGGCGTGCCGTCGCTGTATGTCTGGACGCACGACTCGATCGGCCTGGGCGAGGACGGCCCCACCCACCAGCCCGTCGAGCAGCTCGCCTCCCTGCGCGCCATCCCGGGCCTGGACGTCGTCCGCCCCGGGGATGCGAACGAGGTCGCCGCGGCCTGGAAGGCCATGCTGGAAAACCACGAAAACCCCGCCGGGATCGTCCTGACCCGGCAGAACATCCCCACGTACGCCCGCGGCACGGGCCAGGCCGACGGCGACACCTTCGGCTCCACCGCCGGCGTCGAAAAGGGCGGCTACGTCCTGGCCGAGGCATCCAAGGACGGCAACACCGTCGAAGCCCAGGTCATCCTGATCGGCACCGGCTCCGAGGTCCAGCTGGCCGTCAACGCCCGCGAAACCCTGCAGGCCGAGGGCATCCCCACCCGTGTGGTGTCGATGCCCTGCGTGGAGTGGTTCAACAAGCAGGACGCCGCCTACCGCGACGCCGTGCTGCCCCCTGCCGTGAAGGCGCGCGTCTCCGTCGAGGCCGGACTGGCACTGGGCTGGAAGGAATTCGTCGGCGACGCCGGCCGTTCCATCTCCCTCGAGCACTTTGGCGCGTCCGCTGACTACAAGCGCCTCTTCCAGGAATTCGGCATTACGGCAGAAGCAGTCGCTGCCGCCGCCAAGGAATCCCTGGCCGGCCTCACAAACTGATCCAACCCCACGGTTCCGGGGGACCTGTGCCCCCGGAACCCATGATTTCCAGGAGTTATGAAATGACTACCCCCACACAGCAGCTCTCCGACGCCGGCGTCTCGATCTGGCTCGATGATCTCTCCCGCGGCCGCCTGAAGACCGGCACGCTGCGCAAGCTCATCGAAGAGAAGAACGTCGTTGGCGTCACCACCAACCCGTCCATCTTCCACGCCGCCATCACCACAGGCCACGACTACGACGCCGTCATCGCCGCACAGGCCGCCGCCGGCGCCACCGTTGAAGAGACCGTCTTCGAAATCACCACCACCGACGTGGCCGACGCCTGCGACCTGTTCGCCCCCGTCGCCGCGGCTTCCAAGGGTGTCGACGGCCGCGTCTCCATCGAGGTGGACCCCCGCCTGGCCTGGGACACCGCCGGCACCATCGCCGAAGCGAAGCACCTCTACAAGAAGGTCAACAAGGACAACGTCCTGATCAAGATCCCGGCAACCCTCGAAGGCCTCGAGGCCATCACGGCCACCCTGGCCGAGGGCATCAGCGTCAACGTGACCCTGATCTTCTCGCTGGAACGCTACCGCGCCGTGATCAACGCCTTCCAGTCCGGCCTCGAGCAGGCCAAGGACAACGGCCACGACCTGTCCAAGATCCACTCGGTCGCGTCCTTCTTCGTCTCCCGCGTCGATGCCGAAATCGACAAGCGCCTCAACTCCATCGGCACCGACGAAGCCAAGGCACTCAAGGGCAAGGCCGGCCTGGCCAACGCCCGCCTGGCCTACCAGGTCTATGAAGAGCTCTTCTCCACCGAACGCTGGGCCCTCCTGGCCGAGGCCGGCGCCCTGCCGCAGCGCCCGCTCTGGGCCTCCACCGGCGTGAAGGACCCGGCCTACCCGGACACCCTGTACGTCACGGAACTCGTCGCCCCCGGCGTGGTGAACACCATGCCGGAGAAGACCCTCGACGCCACGTTCGACCACGGCACCGTCACGGGCGACACCGTCACCCGCGGTTATGACGACGCCAACGCCACACTGAACTCCCTCGACGCGCTCGGGATTTCGTACAACGACGTCGTCGCCCTGCTCGAATCAGAAGGCCTGGACAAGTTCGTGGCCAGCTGGAAGGAACTGCTGGGTGACGTCGAAGGCGCCCTGGCCTCTGCACGGAAGGCTTCCTAACCCATCATGAGCACACTCAGCTACGACGCCACCGGCGCAGCCCGCCAGGCACATGAGCAGCACCTTCCGGCACTGCTGGAGGACCGCATCGCCACCCGGATCTTCGCGAAGGACCACACCCTGTGGGGTCCGGACGCAGAGCAGGAATCCGCTGTCCGGTTGGGCTGGGTCGAGGCGGCTGCCGTCTCCCAGCCACTGGTCAGCGACATTCTGGAACTCCGCGATGCGCTGAAGGCCGAGGGCGTTACTCGGATCGTGCTCTGCGGCATGGGCGGCTCCTCGCTGGCGCCTGAAGTCATCGCGGGCACCGCTGGCGTCGAGCTGACTGTTCTTGACAGCACCGACCCCGAACAGGTCAGTGCCGCATTGGCGGACCGTCTGGCCGAAACGGCCATCGTCGTCTCATCCAAGTCCGGCTCCACCGTGGAAACTGATTCCCAGCGCCGGATCTTCGAGCAGGCGTTCACGGATGCCGGCGTCGACGCGAAGAGCCGCATTGTCATCGTCACCGACCCGGGTTCGCCGCTGGACAAGGCTTCCAGGGAGGCCGGCTACCGCGCCGTCTTCAACGCCGATCCCAACGTCGGTGGCCGTTTCTCGGCCCTGACGGCCTTCGGGCTGGTCCCCTGCGGGCTGGCCGGAGTGGACATCCAGGCTTTCCTGGATGAAGCGGAAGAAGCCGCCGAGATCCTCAATGAGGACTCGGAGGACAACATCGGCCTCGCCCTGGGCACCGCCCTGGGCGGCACCAACCCGCTGCGCAACAAGATCGTCATCGCGGAGGACGGGTCCGGGATCGTGGGCTTCGCCGACTGGGCCGAACAGCTCATCGCCGAATCCACAGGCAAGCTTGGCACCGGCGTGTTGCCGGTCGTCGCCGGTCCTGCCTCCCCGGAAGCCACCCTCGGCGCTGCCGATGTCCTCGTCGTCCGGCTCGTCGCGGCGGAAGCCGACGTGCAGCTTGGCGAGAACGAGGTCGCCATTGCCGGTGGCCTGCCCACACAGATGATGGTGTGGGAGTTCGCCACCGCCGTGGCCGGCCGCCTGCTGGGCATCAACCCGTTCGACCAGCCCGACGTCGAGGCAGCCAAGATCGCCGCGCGCGGCCTGCTGGACGCACAGCCCGAGCCGACGCCGGCGAACTTCACCGACGGCGCCATCGAGGTCCGTGGCGGTGAGTGGGTCGCCGACGCCGACACCGCGGAAGAAGCCGTCAGCGCCCTGCTGGCCGAACTCGGCCCGGACAGCTACCTCAGCGTCCAGGCTTATTTCGACCGGCTCGCTTACGCCAGCCTCGAAGGTGTCCGGGACGAACTGGCTGCTGTCAGCGGGCGCCCTGTCACGTTCGGCTGGGGCCCGCGGTTCCTGCACTCCACCGGCCAGTTCCACAAGGGCGGACCCGCGATCGGCGTCTTCCTGCAGGTCACGGCCGCTTCCGCGACGGACCTCGCCATCCCGGACCGGCCCTTTACGTTCGGCGAGCTGATCTCGGCGCAGGCCGCAGGCGATGCCCAGGTCCTCTCCGAGCACGGCCGCCCGGTCCTCCGGCTGCACCTGACCGACCGCTCTGCGGGTGTGAAGCAGCTCCAGGAGCTCGTCACCTCCCTTGCCGGCCGGGCAGCATCCCCCACTGAAAGCTAAGGCACTCACGCAACCATGCCAGAAACCTACAACGGCGGCAGGAACACGGCCGGCCGGGGGCGCAATCCGCTCCGGGACCCCCGTGACCGCCGTCTGAACCGTATTGCCGGGCCGGCATCGCTGGTCCTGTTCGGGGTGACCGGGGACCTCGCCCGCAAGAAGCTGATGCCGGCTGTGTATGACCTCGCCAACCGCGGGCTGCTGCCGCCGAGCTTCGCCCTGGTGGGCTTTGCCCGCCGGGAGTGGGAGAACGAGGACTTCGCCGCGGAGGTCAAGGAGTCCGTCAAGGCCTACGCCCGCACCCCGTTCGATGAGACGGTCTGGAAGCAGCTCTCCGAGGGCATCCGCTTCGTGCAGGGCGAGTTCGACGACGACGACGCGTTCAAGCGGCTCTCCGACACGATCGATGAGCTCGACGAGCAGCGCGGGACCCGGGGCAACCACGCGTTCTACCTCTCGATCCCGCCGAAGGCCTTCGAGCAGGTCTGCCGCCAGCTCTCCAAGCACGGACTGGCCCAGGCCGCGGGCGACAACTGGCGCCGCGTCGTGATCGAAAAACCGTTCGGACACGACCTCGCATCGGCCCGCCAGCTCAACGACATCGTCGAGTCGGTGTTCCCGCCGGACGCGGTCTTCCGGATCGATCACTACCTGGGCAAGGAGACGGTGCAGAACATCCTGGCGCTGCGCTTCGCAAACCAGCTCTTCGAGCCGCTCTGGAACGGCAACTATGTTGACCACGTCCAGATCACCATGGCCGAGGACATCGGCACCGGCGGCCGGGCAGGCTACTACGACGGCGTGGGCGCGGCCCGCGACGTCATCCAGAACCACCTGCTCCAGCTGTTGGCCCTGACGGCCATGGAAGAGCCGATCTCCTTCAACGCCGATGACCTGCGGGCCGAGAAGGAAAAGGTCCTGGCCGCCGTCAGGCTCCCCCACGACCTCTCCACCCACTCCGCCCGCGGCCAGTTCACCGGCGGCTGGCAGGGCGGCGAGGAAGTCCTCGGGTACCTGGAGGAAGACGGCATCCCGGCCGATTCCAAGACCGAGACGTTTGCCGCGATCCGGGTGGACATCAATACCCGGCGCTGGTCCGGCGTGCCGTTCTACCTGCGTGCCGGCAAGCGGCTGGGCCGCCGGGTGACGGAAATCGCCGTCGTGTTCAAGCGCGCACCGAACCTGCTCTTCCGCGACCACAGCGAGGACGACTTCGGCCAGAACGCCGTGGTGATCCGGGTCCAGCCCGACGAGGGCGCCACGATCCGGTTCGGGTCCAAGGTCCCGGGCACCCAGATGGAGGTCCGCGACGTCACCATGGACTTCGGCTACGGGCACTCCTTCACCGAGTCCAGCCCCGAAGCCTACGAACGGCTCATCCTGGACGTGCTGCTGGGCGAACCGCCGCTGTTCCCCCGGCACCAGGAAGTCGAGCTGTCCTGGAAGATCCTGGACCCGTTCGAGGACTACTGGGCCGGCCTGGACGAACAGCCCCAGCCCTACGCTCCCGGCAGCTGGGGCCCCGCCTCKGCCGATGAGCTCCTTGCCCGCGACGGACGAACCTGGAGAAGGCCATGATCGTAGATCTTCCCGATACCACCACCTCCAAGATCTCCAAGAAGATCATGGCCCTGCGCGAGCAGGGCGGCGTGATCGCCCTGGGCCGGGTGCTGACCCTTGTGGTCGTCACCCGCTCCGGGCTCGAGGAAGAGGCCATCGAGGCCGCCAACGAGGCCAGCCGGGAACACCCGTGCCGGATCATCGTCCTCGCCGACGCCGGTGCCTCGGCCCCGACCCGGCTCGACGCTCAGATCCGCGTCGGCGGCGACGCCGGGGCCTCCGAGGTCATCCTGCTGCGCGGCTACGGCGAACTCGCCGAGGAAAGCGAATCCCTTGTCGCGGCCCTGCTGCTCCCGGACGCCCCGATCGTGGCCTGGTGGCCGCACGGCGCGCCCAGGAATGCCTGCCAGACCTCGGTCGGGGGCATCGCGCACCGCCGGATCACCGACTCGGCCAACGAAGCGGATCCCGTCGCGGCGCTGGAGAACATCCGCCGCACCTACAAGGCCGGCGACACGGACCTCGCCTGGACCCGCCTGACCAACTGGCGCATCCAGCTGGCCGCGGTTCTGGACCAGGCGGACGACTCGCCGGTCACGGCCGTCGCCGTCGAGGGCGCCTCGGACTCCCCCAGCACCGTGCTGCTCGCGGCCTGGCTGACTCTGGCCCTGGACGTTCCCGTCACGATCGTGGCCGACCCGGCCGGAACCGGCATCCGCCGCGTCCGGCTGACCCGGCCCGGCGGCGACATCCAGCTCTTCCGGCCCGGACTCACCATCGCGGAACTGACCCAGCCCGGCCAGCCCGCGCAGCGGATCTCCCTGCCGCGGCGCAGCCTCAAAGACTGCCTCGCCGAAGAGCTCCGCCGCCTGGACCCGGACGAAGTCTTCGGCGAAGTGATTACTATGGGACTGCCACGTACCAATCTAAGGAGTGTCCGTCCCAGTGAGCGCTGACCCGAGAGTAAGCATCCATCCTGACTCGTCCGTCCTGATGGCTGCGATCGCAGCCCGCCTGATCACCAAGCTCGTGGATATCCAGGACCGGCACGGCGAAGCCACGGTGGTGCTTACCGGGGGCACAATGGGCATCGGCTCGCTGAAGGCCGTGGCCGAATCACCGGCGGCGCCGGCCGTCGACTGGTCCAAGGTGAACTTCTGGTGGGGTGACGAGCGCTTCGTCGCGGCCGACGACGCCGAGCGCAACGCCCGGCAGGCGCAGGAGGCCCTCCTGTCCCATATCAGCGTTGATCCGGCGCGCGTCCATGTGCCTGGTTCCACCGATGACTTCGACAGCCCGGATGAAGCGGCCGCGGACTACGCGCGCCGCCTCGCTGAGGCGGCAGCCGCTGAACACGCCGCGGACATGTCAGACGACAGGCCGGAACTTCCGGCGCGGCTCCCACGCCTGGACATTGTCCTCCTCGGCGTCGGGCCGGACGCGCACGTCGCGTCGCTTTTCCCTGAGCAGGCCGGCATCCGGGAGAAGGAACTGACTGTCGTGGGCGTCCACAACTCGCCCAAACCGCCGCCGGCCCGGGTGTCGCTGACGTTGCCGGCGATCAATACGGCATCAGAGGTGTGGATGGTGGTGGCCGGCGACGACAAGGCCGGCGCCGTGGGACTGGCGCTGGCCGGCGCCAATCCCGTGCAGGTTCCCGCGGCGGGGCCGCGCGGCCGCCGGGAAACCCTGTGGCTGATTGACGAAAACGCGGCCTCACGGGTCCCGGAGCAGCTCGTCCGGAAGGGCCCGTCCTGAGCGCAGCCGTTCCAGCGCTCCGGCCAGCACGTCTTCGGCGTCCTGGCTGGAGCGCCGCTCTTTAACGTATTCCAGGTGCGTCTTGAAGCCCTCGGTGGGCRCTTCCTCCAGGGCAAACTTTGTTTCGTCGCGGGTTGCGGTCCCGCCGCAGCKCCGGCAGTCCCAGACTCCGGGGATCTGTTCCTCCGGCAGTTGCGCGAACACAAGCGCGGTTTCATGGCCCTTGGCGCACCGGAAGGAGACACGAATACGGGGCTGGCGTACGCCGGCCCCGTTGAGTGGCTCATGGCGGGGAGATGCCCCCTCCGTGGCGCCTACACGGATTCCCTTGAATCCGGAAGCGGAATGCAGCATCGGGAACTCCTTGCTACTTAGCTGGTGGAAGTGTGCAAGACAGCCACAGTGTAGATCGAGAGTTCCCGATGCCGGGAGGGCCATAAGGACCCCATATGAAGTTTTCGGACGGGCGTCCTAGGAATCGGCGCCCGTGCTGAACCGCATGAGCAGGCCGAGGGCGATGATCACGACCCCCCAGGTGATGCCCAGGACGACCGTGAACCGGTTGAGGTTGCGTTCGGCGACCCCGGAGGAGCTCAGGCCCGAACTCATTCCGCCGCCGAACATGTCGGACAGGCCGCCTCCGCGTCCCTTATGGAGCAAGATGAGCAACGTCAGCAGGAGGCTGGTGATGCCCAGGAGAACCTGCAGAATGACATGAAGAACGTCCACGACGGCCTTTCAGAAGAATTGGATTACGGGGGTCAGGCTGTGTCCGGACTAATCCGTCAACAGGTGACTCTCGAACCTGACAATATTAGCAAACTCGGCAGCGTCCAGGCTGGCACCGCCGACCAGCAAGCCGTCGACGTCGCGTTCCTTCAGGATCGAGGCCGCGTTGTTGGCCTTGACCGAGCCGCCGTAGAGCAGCCGGGTCTTGGCGGCAACGTCGGCTCCGAAGAGGGTGGACAGTTCGGCACGGATGGCTGCGCACATTTCCTGAGCGTCCTCCGGGCCGGCAACTTCGCCGGTGCCGATGGCCCAGACGGGCTCGTAGGCGACAACGAGCTCGGCAGCCTGTTCCGGAGTGAGTCCTTCGACGCCGGCGCGGAGCTGGGCGAGCGTGTGGTCCACATGGGTGCCGGCCTGCCGGATCTCGAGGCCTTCGCCGACACACAGGACGGGGGTGATGCCGTGCCGGAAGGCGGCTTGGGTCTTGGCGTTGAGCACGGTGTCGGACTCGTTGTGGATGGTGCGGCGTTCGCTGTGGCCGACCAGTGCGTAACTGCAGCCGAGCTTGGCCAGGAACTGCCCGGAAATATCGCCCGTGTAGGCGCCGGAGTCGAACTGGGAGAGGTCCTGGCCGCCATAGACGACGGCGAGCTCGTCGCCCTGGACAAGGGTCTGGACGCCGCGGAGATCCGTGAACGGCGGGAAGACGGCGACCTCCACCCGGCTGTAGTCGTGCTTGGCGTCGGACAGGGTCCACGCGAGCTTCTGCAGGAGGGTGATGCCCTGGACGTGGTCCATGTTCATCTTCCAGTTGCCGGCGATGAAGGGCTTGCGGTCGAATTTACCGTTGGTTGACGTGGTCACGTGATCTCCAAGAGTGCTTGTTGTATGAGAGCAGCCGGCAGGGTGCCCGGCTCCTTGCGGAGGGCACCCTGCCGGCTCGATGGGCTGGCGGCCGGCGCTGTCAGGTCGCCAGGCGGCCGCCGCTGCTTCTAGCGGTCAGCGCTTCTAGCCGTCAGTGCGCTTCTAACGGTCCAGGACGCTCAGTCCGGGGAGTTCCTTGCCTTCAAGGTACTCCAGGCTTGCGCCGCCGCCGGTGGAAATGTGGCCGAACTGGTCATCGGCGAAGCCGAGGGTCCGGACCGCCGCCGCGGAGTCGCCGCCGCCAACCACCGTGAACGCGTCCGTCTCGGTCAGCGCCTGGGCGATGGCCCGGGTGCCGCCGGCGAAGGCCGCGAATTCGAACACGCCCATGGGACCGTTCCAGAACACCGTCTTGGCGCCCTTGATCCGTTCCGCGAAAGCCGCTGCCGATACCGGCCCGATGTCCAGCCCGATGCCCTGGGCTCCGAAGCTGCTCGACTCGAYGGCGTCGGCTGCGACGGTCTCGTGCTCGGCGTCGGCGGCGAACTTGGCCGCCACCACAACATCAGTGGGCACGACGAACTCGGTACCGGCGTCCGCGGCCCGCTTCAGGTAGTCCTGCACGACCGGGATCTGGTCCTCTTCGAGCAGGCTGGCCGCGACCTTGTGGCCCGCTGCGGCGAGGAAGGTGAACAGCATGCCGCCGCCCACCAGGATCGTGTCAGCCTTGCCGAGGAGGTTGTCGATGACAGCGAGCTTGTCGGAGACCTTGGAGCCGCCGAGGACCACGACGTAGGGCCGCTGGGTGTCGGCGGTGAGCTTGCGCAGCACCTCGACCTCCGTGCGGACGAGGTCGCCCTGGTAGGACGGCAGCCGCGTGGCGACGTCGTACACGCTGGCGTGCTTGCGGTGCACGGCACCGAAGGCATCATCGACGAAGGCGCCGTTGTCACCGGTGAGGGCGACCAGCTCGTCGGCGAAGGCTCCGCGTTCGGCGTCAGCCTTGGAGGTCTCGCGCGCGTCGAAGCGCACGTTCTCCAGGACCAGCGCCTCGCCGTCCTGCAGCGCGGCGGAAAGCTCCTTGGCCGACCCGCCGACAGTGTCGCCGGCGAGTGCGACCTTGAACCCGGCAAGCTCGGCCAGCCGCGTGGCTGCGGGCTTGAGTGAGTACTTCTCCTCCGGGGCGCCCTTGGGGCGGCCCAGGTGTGCTGTGACCAGCACTCGGGCACCGGCGTCCGTGAGCTTCGCCAGCACTGGCAGGGAGGCCTTGATGCGGCCGTCGTCAGTCACTGTAGAGCCGTCGAGCGGCACGTTCAGGTCACTTCTGACCAGAACGTACCGCCCGCGGACACCATCAGCGATCAGTTCGTTGAGGGTGTGGAATGTCATGAGTCTTACCCTAGCCCAGCTTGGACGCGACAAGCTCCGTGAGGTCCACGAGGCGGTTGGAGTAGCCCCATTCATTGTCATACCAGGACACAACCTTGACCTGGTCGCCGATCACCTTGGTCAGGCCCGAATCGAAGATGGACGACGCCGGGTCGCCAACGATGTCCGAGGAGACGATCGGCTCGTCGGTGTAAGTCAGCAGGCCCCTGAGCTCGTCGGTCTCGGATGCTGCCTTGAGGGCGGCGTTGACTTCAGCGACGGTGGTCTCGCGGGACACCGTGACGGTCAGGTCCGTGGCGGAGCCGGTGGGGACGGGCACGCGGATGGCGTAGCCGTCGAGCTTGCCCTTGAGCTCCGGCAGGACCAGGCCGATTGCCTTGGCGGCACCGGTGGAGGTGGGCACCATGTTGATGGCAGCGGCGCGGGCGCGGCGGAGGTCCTTGTGCGGGCCGTCCTGCAGGTTCTGGTCGGCCGTGTAGGCGTGGATGGTGGTCATCAGGCCACGCTCGATGCCGAAGGCGTCGTTGATGACCTTGGCCAGCGGGCCGAGGCAGTTGGTGGTGCAGGAGGCGTTGGAGATGATGTGGTGCGTGGCGCTGTCGTACAGGCCGTCGTTGACGCCCATCACGATCGTGATGTCCTCATCCGACGCGGGGGCGGAGATCAGGACCTTCTTGGCGCCGGCGTCGATGTGCTTCTGCGCATCGGCGGCCTTCGTGAAGAAACCGGTGGACTCGATGACGATGTCGACGCCGAGCTCGCCCCAGGGCAGCTTCGCGGGATCGCGTTCGGCAAGGACCTTGATGATGTTGCCGTCGACGACGATGTTGCCGTCCTTGACCTCAATGGTTTCGGCCAGCCGGCCGCCCACGGAGTCGTACTTGAAGAGGTGAGCGAGGGCTTCCGGGCTGGTGAGGTCGTTGACCGCAACAATCTCAAGATCTGCGCCCTGTGCGAGGGCGGCGCGGAAGTAGTTGCGGCCGATACGGCCAAAGCCGTTGATGCCAATACGGGTCGTCACGTTTTCAGTCTCCTTGGTGCTCTTTGCGAGCACGACTAGTTGAGAAGGCGTTCAAGCCAACTAACAGATCCCGCACGCCATTGGGCAGAGATAATTACCAGATCGGAGGGCGACCAGCCACATTGCTGAAGGCTAACCGCCTTCCGTGATCCATCTTACGTTTAACCGGGACTGCCCCCGCAAGTGCAGGGGCAGTCCGTCCACATTTCGGGCCGAACGGCCCGTAATGTGAGGTTTGTTACAAACGGAAGTCGATCCCGTCACCCCTTAGAGGGTAATGAGACCCGTCGCGTTCTTGCGGGCGGCGTCGAAGCGCTTGGCGACGTCGGCCCAGTTCACGATGTTCCAGAAGGCCTTGACGTAGTCGGCCTTGACGTTGACGTAGTCCAGGTAGAAGGCGTGCTCCCACATGTCCAGCATCAGCAGCGGGGTTGTGCCGAGTGCGACGTTGCCCTGCTGATCGTAGAGCTGCTCGATCACGAGGTTGCCGCCGATGGGCTCGTACGCCAGGAAGCCCCAGCCGGAGCCCTGCAGGCCCAGCGCCGCTGCGCTGAACTGGGCACGGAACGCGTCGAACGAGCCGAAGGCGTCGTCGATGGCCGCAGCGAGCTCACCCTCGGGCTTGTCGCCACCGTCCGGGGAGAGGTTCTTCCAGAAGACGGAGTGGTTGATGTGGCCGCCGGTGTGGAACGCGAGGTCCTTGGAGAGGCGGTTGATGTTGGCGAAGTCGCCCTTTTCGCGCGCCTCGGCCAGCTGGGCGAGGGCGTTGTTGGCGCCGGTCACATAGGCGGCGTGGTGCTTGCTGTGGTGCAGCTCCATGATCTTCGCGGAGATGTGCGGTTCCAGCGCTGCGTAGTCATAGTCGAGCTCTGGCAGTACGTACTCGGTCACAAAATCCTCCAATGTCGTGGACGGGTTGTCCGGTTTGGTAACTCTCGGATTGTGCATCCGGATGCGGGGCATCCGGAAGATTTGCGGTGGGATCCAACGGCAACAACCCGCCGCGGTTCCCGGGTATTTCCATTCCCGGTATTTTCCTGCTGTTGATTCTAGGGGCGGGCTAGTCGTCGAGCATTTCCGGCGTCACATTGGCTTCCGTGCCCGGGATGCCGAGATCCTGGGCCCGCTTGTCCGCCATGGCCAAAAGCCGGCGGATCCGGCCGGCAATGGCGTCCTTGGTCATGATTGGGTCGGCCAGGCGGCCAAGCTCATCCAGGCTGGCCTGCTTGTGCGCGACCCGCAGCTCGCCGGCGTACTTGAGGTGGTCCGGGACGTCGTCACCCAGGATTTCCAGGGCGCGGTCCACGCGGGCACCGGCGGCGACGGCGGCCTGCGCCGAACGGCGCAGGTTGGCGTCGTCGAAGTTGGCGAGCCGGTTGGCCGTGGCGCGGACTTCCTTGCGCATGCGGCGTTCCTCCCAGACCATGAGCGCGTCGTGGGCGCCCATGCGGGTCAGCAGCGCGGCGATCGTGTCGCCGTCGCGGATCACCACACGGTCCACTCCCCTGACCTCGCGGGCCTTGGCCTGGATGCCGAGGCGACGGGCGGCGCCGACGAGGGCCAGTGCCGATTCGGGGCCGGGGCACGTGACTTCCATGGCCGAGGAGCGGCCGGGCTCGGTCAGTGAGCCGTGCGCCAGGAAGGCGCCGCGCCAGACAGCCTCGGCGTCCGCGGCGGAGCCGTTCACCACTACGGACGGAAGGCCGCGCACGGGGCGCCCGCGGGCGTCCAGGAGTCCGGTCTGGCGGGCCAGGGCCTCACCGTCGCGCACCACGCGCACCACGTAGCGGCTGCCGCGGCGCAGGCCGCCGCCCGAGACGACGATGATCTCGCTCTGGTGGCCGTATACCTCGGCGATTGCCGCGCGCAGCCGCCGGGCGGTCGAGGCGAGGTCGACTTCGGCCTCGATCACAATCCGGCCCGAGATGATGTGCAGCCCGCCGGCGAAGCGGAGCATGGCCGATACCTCGGCCTTGCGGACCGAGGACTTCTTAATATCCAGACGGGAAAGTTCTTCCTTGACTGATGCTGTCAGTGCCATGGCACCTTTCCTAACTGTTCCCGAAAATATCGTGGTACGCCGTCGCCAGCCGCAACGGATCGTGGACCGGACGGCGACCAGACGCCCCCACTTTACCCAAGACCACCTCGGCACCGAGCATTCCTGCCGCCGCCTCAAAGTCGGGCAGGTCCTGGACCGATGCCGGGTCGGCCAGGATGACGTCGATCGTGAACTCCGGCGCGTACTCGCGCAGCACCCGGAGGTGGTCGGCGGCGGTCATGCCGGCGGTCTCTTTGGTGTCCGTGGCGAGGTTCATCGTCAGGCAGCGGCGGGCGGCCGTGTTGCAGAGGGCCTCACGCATTTCGGGCAGCAGCAGGTGCGGCAGTACGGACGTGTACCAGGAGCCCGGCCCGAGGATCACCCAGTCGGCCAGCTCGATCGCCGTCAGTGCCTCCATGCATGCCGGAGCGTTCTCGGGCAACAGCCTGACATGCTGCAGGTTCCCTGCCACCGCGCACTTGGCCTGCCCGGTGAGGGTCTGCAGTGCCGTGGTGCCGTCCGGGGCGGTGACCCTCACCTGGCCCTCGATGGTAAGCGGGATGCTGGACATCGGCAGGACCTCGCCGCGGGCGCCGAGCAGGGCACCGGCCCACTTGAGGCCGGCAACGGTGTCGCCCAGGAGCTCCCAGAGCGTGACGATCAGGAGGTTGCCCATGGCGTGCTCATCGAGGGACCCGCCGCGGCCCTTGCCGGGGGCGAAACGGTGCTGCATGACATCGCGCCACGTCCGGCCCCAGTCGGTGTCGTCGCACAGCGCGGACAGGGCCATGCGGAGGTCGCCCGGCGGCAGGACGCCGTACTCTTCACGGAGCCGGCCGGAGGATCCGCCGTCGTCCGCGACTGTGACGATCGCGGTGAGCTCGGAGGTCAGCAGGCGCAGGGCAGACAGCGAGGCGGAGAGGCCGTGGCCGCCGCCGAGCGCGACGACGGACGGGCCTTTGTCCTGCTGGCTGGCGAATGCCGCGCTGGCGGGCGGGACAAGGGGCAGCGGGCCGGTGAGCAGCGCCATTACTCGCGGCCCAGGTCCCGGTGCGTCGTGGTCACGGTGACGCGCGGATATTGCGCCAGCCGCCGTGAAAGCTCGACGGCGACCGCCACGGAGCGGTGCTTGCCGCCGGTGCAGCCCACGGCGATGGTGGCGTAGTGCTTGTTCTCCCGCCGGTACCCGTCCAGGACCGGTTCGAGGGCCAAGACGTAGCGTTCCACGAATTCGCTGACGCCCTGGGCCTCCAGCACGTAGTCGCTGACGTCCTGGTCCAGCCCGGTGTGCGGGCGCAACTGCGGCACCCAGTGCGGGTTGGGGATGAAGCGGGCATCGGCCACGAAGTTGGCATCCACCGGCAGCCCGTACTTGAAGCCAAAGCTCATGACGTTCAGCCGCAGCGCCACCGGCCCGGTCTCGCTGAAAAGTTCCGTGATGGCGGTGGCGAGACCGTGGACGTTGAGCGAGGACGTGTCCAGGACGATGTCGGCGGTGTCCTTCAGGTCACGGACAAGCTCGCGTTCGGCCGCGATGCCGTCGAGGATCCGGCCGCCGCCCTGAAGCGGGTGGGGCCTGCGGCCCTGCTCGAAGCGGCGCACCAGGACGTCGTCGCTAGCGTCGAGGAAAAGCACGCGGAAGCTCACGCCGGTGGCTTCCAGGGCGCGGAGGGCCGCGCGCATGTCGACGAAGAGTTCCTTGCTCCGGACGTCCATCACGACGGCGAGCTTGGACATCGAATGCGGTGTCCGCGACACGAGCTCGGCGAGTGTGCCGAGCATCTGCGGCGGCAGGTTTTCCACGACGTACCAGCCATGGTCCTCAAGGGCGTCCGAGGCGGTGCTCCGGCCGGCTCCCGACATTCCGGTCACTACGAGCAGTTCCGCCTCGACGGGTTTAACGGGCGTCATGCCGTCCGCATCCGTCTCGGATCCTGCCGTCGACTCTGCCATCAGTGAAGCCCCATCTCTGCCTGTGCGATTTGCTGTTCCGATCAGGTTCGCGCCCATGGCCGCGGTGATGCCGCGGCCATGGCGTTACCCAAGTCTTTACCCTAGCTAAGTTTGACGGCGCTAGCTAAGCGTCGAGGATTTCACCGGTGGTCATGTTGACGGCAGGAACCGTGGCTGCCTCCTCGCCGCCGTCGGCATTGAAGTGCCGGACGATTGCTGCGGCCAGGGACGGACCGATCCCCTTGGCGCCGGTGAGTTCTTCCTGCGTCGCAGCCTTGATGCCCTTCACGGAGCCGAATTCGGCCAAGAGGGCCTTGCGTTTGGACTCACCCAGCCCGGGCACGCTGTCCAGCGCGGAAACCGTCATGGCCTTGCCGCGCTTTTGCCGGTGGAAGGTGATGGCGAAGCGGTGGGCCTCGTCGCGGATCCGCTGCAGCAGGTACAGGCCGGCGGAGGCGCGCGGCAGGATCACCGGGAAGTCACTCTCCGGCAGCCACACTTCTTCGAGCCGCTTGGCCAGGCCGACCACATACACGTCCTCGATCCCCAGCTCCGCCAGCGCCCGGGCGGCGGCGTTGACCTGCGGTTTGCCGCCGTCGACGACGACGAGGTTGGGCGGGTAAGCGAACTTGCTCCGCGGCGCCGGCGTCGTGGAGTCAGCGACCGCTGCGGCGGTTGCCGCGTCCAGCGCGGCCTGGTGCGCCGGTTTGGCCGCGGCCGCTGCCTGCTCGGATTTCTCCTGCAGATAGTGCCGGAACCGGCGGGTGAGCACGTCATGCATGGCCGCCGTGTCGTCGGTGGCGGCGGCTCCGGTTACGGCGAACTTCCGGTACTCGGACTTCTTCGGCAGGCCGTCCTCCACCACCACCATGGAGCCGACCACGTTGGTGCCCTGGACGTGCGAGATGTCGAAGCACTCGATCCGCAGCAGCGCCACGGGAAGCTCGAGGGCTTCCTGGATCTCCTGAAGGGCCTGGGAGCGCATGGTAAGGTCGCCGGCGCGCCGGGACTTGTGGAGCTTGAGCGCGTGCTCGGCGTTTTCACGGACCGTGGACATGAGCGCGGCCTTGTCTCCGCGTTGGGGCACCCGGACGTCCACCCGGGCCCCGCGCAGGCCGCTGAGCCATTGCGTGAGCTCCGTGGCGTTGCTGGGTTCGGTGGGCACCAGGACCTCGCGGGGCAACCTGCCCTGCAGCCCGGCTTCCTCGCCGTAGACCTGCTGGAGCAGGTGTTCGACCAGTTCCGGGGTGGTGGAGTCCTCGACTTTTTCCACGACCCAGCCGCGCTGGCCGCGGATCCGGCCGCCGCGGACGTGGAAGACCTGGACGGCGGCTTCGAGCTCGTCTTCGTGCAGGGCGAAGACGTCGGCGTCCGTGCCCTCGGCGAGGACCACGGCGTTGCGTTCGAAGACCTTCTTCAGCGCCACGATGTCGTCCCGGAGCCGGGCCGCGCGTTCGTAGTCGAGCTCGGCAACTGCCGCGGCCATCTCCCGTTCCAGCCGGTTGACGAACGGCTTGGCTTCGCCGCCCATGAAGGTACAGAAGTCCTCGGCAAGAGCGCGGTGGTCCTCGGCGGAGATCCGGCCGACGCAGGGCGCGGAACATTTGTCGATGTAGCCGAGCAGGCAGGGCCGGCCGCTGGCTTCGGCGCGCTTCAGCACCCCGGGACTGCAGCTCCGTACCGGGAACACGCGCAGGAGGGTGTCCATGGTGTCCCGGATCGCCCCGGCGGTGTACGGGCCGAAATACCGGGTCCCCTTGCGACGGTCGCCGCGCAGCACCTGGACGCGCGGGTACTTCTCCCCCATCGTGACGGCCAGGTACGGGTAGGTTTTGTCGTCCCGGAACATCACGTTGAAGCGGGGCGTGAATTCCTTGATCCAGGTGTATTCCAGCTGCAGCGACTCGAGCTCGCTGCCCACTACGGTCCATTCGACGCTGCTGGCCGTATGCACCATCGCGTAGGTCTTAGGCATGAGCCCGGCGGGGTTGGCGAAGTACGTATTCAGCCGGGAACGGAGGTTCTTGGCCTTTCCGACGTAGATGACCCGGCCGTGCGGATCGCGGAAGCGGTACACGCCCGGATTGGTCGGAATTTCACCCGTCTGGGGTCGGTAACTCGCTGGATCTGCCACACATCCAGTCTACTGAGCCGCCGGCGGTGCCGAGGCACCTGCCCTGCGGAGAGCAGGATGGCGTGCGCTATTCGGCCGACTTGCTCTGGTTGTAGCTCGTGGAGCGTTCCTGGCCGCTCAGGTCCGCGATTGCGTCCATGATGCGGTCCGTGACCTGGCGGCGGGCCGGCAGGGAGTGGTCCGGGCCGGTCTTGTCGAAGTACAGCGGCTCGCCCACCTTCATGGTGAAGTGCTGCGGTTTGACGGACTTGCTGTCCGCGGGCTGCAGGTGTTCAGTGCCGATCAGGCCCACCGGGACCACCGGCGCGCCCGTGGTGAGGGCCAGCCAGCCGACGCCGGTGCGGCCGCGGTACAGGATCCCGTCGCGGGAGCGCGTCCCTTCGGGATAGATGCCCACGCCCTTGCCTGAGTCGAGGATGTCCAGCAGCGTCTTCAGTGCCTGCACGCTCGCCGCCTGCTCGCCGCGTTCCACCGGAATGGAGCCCACAGCCTCGAAGAAGGACTTCATGACCTTGCCCTTGACGCCGCCGGTGGTGAAGTATTCCGCCTTCGCGAAGAACGCCACGGGCCGAGGCATCAGGGCCTGGACGATCACGCTGTCCAGGAAGGAGAGATGGTTCGGGGCCACGATGAACGGTCCGTCCTTGGGCACGTTTTCCAGACCAATAACCGTGGGACGGCACGTGGAGGATATGAGCCCGCGGGTGGTCCAGCGGATTGCGTCAAACATTGCCATCGGTGTGCACCTCGTTCAGGGCTGTGATCCCCGGGCGTTCGGAGAGTCTGTTGATCGTCGCGTGAAGCGCCGTGGTGTTGTGCACGATCTCGATGGCACCAGCCGTGTGCAGTTCGCCGTCGGGCGCAAAACCCCAGCCTACGCCGATGCAGTCCAGTCCGTTCGCAGCGGCCCCGGCCACGTCCTGCGCCCGGTCCCCCACCATCACGGCACGGCCGGCCGCCGTAGGGCCGGCCACCGCCAGGTCCGAGAGCGCGGCAGCGACAATCCCGGCCTTGCCTTCGGGGACGGCGTCTTCGGGGACAGAGGCCGATCCCGGGCCGGCGGCGGCCTCGTCGGCAGCGGAGCCCCGGATGCTGTGGAAGAGCCCGGCGATGCCGTGGTGCGCCAGGACGGTGCGGGCAAGCCCTTCGGGCTTCTGGGTGGCGACGGCGATGGGGCGGCCCGCGGCCACAAAGTCCTCGAGCAGTTCCCGGATCCCCGGGTACAGCCGGCTCTGCGCGATTCCGGTGGAAACGTAGTGCGCGCGATAGATGCGGATTGCGTCTTCGAGCAGCGCGGCCGGAACCCCGGCGATTTCGGTGAGGGAATGGCTCAGCTTGGGTCCGATCATGGCGTCCATCCGGGACTTGCCCGGAACCGGCAGGCCAAGCTCGGTGAGGGCCGCGGCGATTCCGTCCGTAATCCCTCCGGCTGGATCGACAAGAGTGCCGTCAAGGTCGAAGATTACGGGCACTGTTGTATGCGTCACCGGCTTAGTTTCTCACGAGTGTGCGGATGCCAGAAATTCGCATACTCCTTCAGGAATACGTCAGGCGATACATCAGCCGATTGCATCAGGTGAATGCATTCCCGTGCGGGCGGGGACACGTGCGGCGACAGTATGTCCTTGCCGCCTGCGCCCGCCCGCACGTGTCCCCGGCGGCAGATGGTCAGGCCAGAAGCTCGGCGAGGAAGGCGGCCGTGTGGCTTTCGCTCGATTTGGCCACCTGCTCCGGCGTGCCGGAGGCGATCACTCGGCCGCCGCCCGAACCGCCGTCGGGGCCAAGGTCCACGATCCAGTCCGCGCTCTTGATGACATCGAGGTTGTGCTCGATCGTGATCACGGTGTTGCCCTTCTCCACGAGGCCCTGCAGCACCATGAGGAGCTTGCGGATGTCCTCGAAGTGCAGGCCTGTGGTGGGTTCGTCCAGGACATAGACGCTGCGGCCGTTTGAGCGTTTCTGGAGCTCGGCCGCGAGCTTCACGCGCTGGGCCTCACCGCCGGAGAGCGTGGTGGCAGGCTGGCCCAGCCGGACGTAGCCAAGGCCGACGTCGACGAGCGTGTTGAGGTGCCGGGCGATCGGTGAGAAGGCCGCGAAGAATTCGGCCCCTTCCTCGATGGGCATGTTCAGCACGTCCGCGATGGTCTTGCCCTTGTAGTGGACCTCCAGGGTTTCGCGGTTGTAGCGTGCGCCGTGGCAGACCTCGCAGGGGACGTAGACGTCCGGCAGGAAGTTCATCTCGATCTTCAGGGTGCCGTCGCCGGAGCAGGCCTCGCAGCGGCCGCCCTTGACGTTGAAGGAGAACCGGCCCGGCAGGTAGCCGCGTACCTTGGCCTCGGTGGTCTCGGCGAAGAGCTTCCGGATGTGGTCGAACACGCCGGTGTAGGTGGCCGGGTTCGAGCGCGGGGTGCGTCCGATGGGGCTCTGGTCGACGTGCACCACCTTGTCCAGGTGTTCGAGGCCCTGGACGGACTTGTGCCGGCCGGCCACTTGCTTGGCGCCGTTGAGCTTGTTGGCAAGTACTTTGTAGAGGATCTCGTTGACCAGGGTGGACTTGCCCGAGCCGCTGACGCCGGTGACGGCGGTGAAGAGGCCCAGCGGGAAGCTGGCATCGATGTTGAGGAGGTTGTTCTCCTTGGCCCCGACCACCTTGAGCTCGCGCTTCTTGTCGTATTTGCGCCGCTTTTTGGGGATCTCGATTTTCTTCCGGCCCGAGAGGTAGTCGCCGGTGAGCGAATCCGTGTTTTCCAGCAGCGCCTGGTAGGAGCCGGAGTGGACCACCATGCCGCCGTGCTCGCCGGCGCCCGGTCCGATGTCCACCACCCAGTCGGCCTCTTGGATGGTGTCCTCGTCATGCTCCACCACGATCAGGGTGTTGCCGAGGTCCCGGAGCCGGGTGAGGGTTTCGATCAGGCGGCGGTTGTCCCGCTGGTGCAGGCCGATCGAGGGCTCGTCAAGGACGTAGAGCACGCCCACGAGGCCGGAGCCGATCTGGGTGGCCAGCCGGATGCGCTGGGCCTCGCCGCCGGACAAAGTGCCGGAGGGCCGTTCCAGGTTCAGGTACTCCAGTCCGACGTCGAGGAGGAAGGTCAGCCGGGCCTGGATTTCCTTGAGGACCTGGTGGGCGATCTGGGCTTCGCGGCCGGTGAGGACGAGGTTGTCAAGGAAGCCTGCACATTCACGCATGGGCAGTGCGGCGACCTCGGCGATTGACTTGCCGTTGATCAGCACCGAGAGGGACGCAGGATTCAGCCGTGCGCCGTTGCAGGCCGGGCACGGGACCTGGCGCATGTACTCCTCGTAGCGGTCGCGCGCAGAGTCCGAATCGGTCTCACCATGCTTGCGGTGGACGTACTGCACCACGCCCTCAAAGCCGGTGCTGTACTTGCGTTCCCGGCCGAAGCGGTTGCGGTATTGCACCACCACTTTGTGGTCCTTGCCGTGCAGGACCGTCTGCCGGACGTCGGTGTCGAGCTTCTCCCACGCCGTCGTCATGGAGAAGCCGAGCTCGTCCGCGAGGCCGGCCAGCAGCCGGTTCCAGTACTCCGTGGTGGCGGTGCCCAGAGACCACGGCGCGATGGCCCCCTCGGAGAGCGAGAGCTCCGGGTTGGGGATGAGGAGTTCCTCGTCGACTTCGAGCTTGGTGCCGATGCCGCTGCACGCGCTGCAGGCGCCGAACGGGTTGTTGAACGAGAAGGAGCGGGGCTCGATCTCGTCGATCGCCAGGGGGTGCTCGTTGGGGCAGGCAAGGTGTTCGGAGAAGGCCCTGATCCGCTCGGGGTCGTCCGCTTCGAGGTCGACGAATTCGGCCAGGATGCGGCCCTCCGCCAGCCCGAGGGCGGTTTCGACGGAGTCGGTCAGGCGCTGGCTGATGCCTTCCTTGACCACGAGGCGGTCAACCACCACTTCAATGGTGTGCTTGAACTGCTTGCCCAGCTTCGGCGGATCGCTCAGGTGGACGAGCTCGCCGTCCACACGGGCCCGCGAGTAGCCCTTGGCGGTGAGTTCCTTGAAGAGGTCGACGAACTCGCCCTTGCGGCCGCGGACCACGGGTGCCAGCACCTGGAAGCGCGTGCCGTCCGGGAGCTCGAGCAGCTGGTCCACGATCTGCTGCGGGGTCTGCTTGGTCACAGGCTCCCCGCAGACGGGGCAATGCGGCCGGCCCACACGGGCCCAGAGCAGGCGCATGTAGTCGTAGATCTCGGTGATGGTGCCCACGGTGGAGCGCGGGTTCTTGCTCGTGGACTTCTGGTCGATGGACACCGCCGGCGAGAGGCCCTCGATGAAGTCGACGTCGGGCTTGTCCACCTGGCCCAGGAACTGCCGGGCATAGGCAGAGAGTGATTCGACGTAGCGGCGCTGGCCCTCGGCGAAGATGGTGTCGAACGCCAGGGAGGACTTGCCGGAGCCGGACAGGCCGGTGAACACGATCATGGCATCGCGGGGCAGGTCCAGGTCCACGTTGCGCAGGTTGTGCTCGCGGGCGCCCTTAACGACCAGGCGCGTCATGTCCGGACGTTTCATCACGGGGCGGGACGGGGCGGCATCCCGGGCTGCCAGCGGTTCGATGGCGGACTGGACTTCAACGGCTGGATCTTCAGCTACGGCTTTAGGCACGAATCTAATGCTAATCGAAAACTTCTTCGAAAAACTATTCTGCGCACCAGGGGCAGCGCCGGATGTGCTACTGGCGGTCGTAAGCGGCGGCGAGCAACTGCACGGCCTCGGCGAAACTCGCGCCCTGGGCCTTGGCGGCCGCGGCGAACTCGGCGGCGGCGGCGGACAGCGAGCTCCAGGCGGCATCGCGGGCACAGACAACGGTGCCGTTCCGGCCCCGCGTCACCACGACGCCGGCAGCCTCGAGTTCCTTGTACGCCCGCGCCACAGTGTGGGGTGCCACACCCAGTTCGCCGGCGAGGCTCCGCACGGCCGGAAGCCTCGTGCCCGGTGCGAGCGTGCCGTTGTCTGCGCGTTCAATGACGTACAGCCGGAGCTGTTCGAAGAGCGGCACGGAGCTGGCAGGGTTGGTCCGCCACGAACCGGGGAAACGCTCCCCCGCGGTGTCCGTGGAGCTCACTGTTCCGCCTCCCGGACGGCCGGGACCTGTTCGCGGCCGGCGAACTGTGCCTCGTACAAATCCTTGTAGAGCCCGCGCCTGGCCATCAGCTGCTGATGCGTCCCGTGTTCAACGATTCGTCCGTGGTCCATGACGAGAATTAGATCAGCGTCCCGGACCGTGGACAAACGGTGCGCGATCACGAAGCTCGTGTGACCTTGCCGCAGCCGCTCCATGGCATGCCGGATCTGCACCTCGGTACGGCTGTCAACCGAACTCGTCGCCTCGTCCAGCACCAGGATGCTGCGCCCCGCGACCTGCGCCCGCGCGATCGAGACTAGCTGGCGCTGGCCGCGGCTCAGGGAGTCGCCGTCGTTGCCGAGCATCGTGGCGTAGCCGCCCGGAAGGGACCTGACGAACTGGTCCACGTGGCTGGCGCGGGCAGCGGCCACGATGTCGGCGTCGGTGGCACCGGGCCGGCCGTATTCGATGTTCTCCCGGATGCTGCCCGTGAACAGCCACGCATCCTGCAGAACGGTGCCGAAGGCGCTTCGCAGCTCGTCGCGCGGGATGGTGGCGATGTCGGTCGAGTCCACCAGGATCCGCCCGGAGTCGAGTTCATAGAAGCGCATCAGGAGGTTTACCACGGTGGTCTTGCCGGCCCCGGTGTGTCCCACGATTGCCACGGTCTGTCCCGGCTCCACCGTGAAGGAGAGGTCCTTCACCACTGGGGTGCCGGGGCTGTAACTGAAGCTGACGTCCTCGAACGTCACCCGGCCCGCCACCGCGCCCCAATTCAGTGGGGCCTGGGACGTGCCCGGGGCGCGGGACTTGCGTCCGTTGGAGGCTTTGCGCGGGACGTGGAGTTTTCGCGGGGAGCCGCCGCGATGAAGCTTGCCGGCGCCATTGGCCGAAACGGCAGGCACCGCGCTGTCCGGCGGGATCTCCGGAGCGTCCAGCAGCTCAAACACGCGCTCCGCCGAGGCCAGGCAGGACTGCATGAGAGTCAGCATTCCGCCGATCTGGCCCACGGGCTGGCTGAAGAGGCGGGAGAACTGGAAGAAAGCCTGGATGCCGCCGATGGTCATCGCCCCCGCGGTAACCTGGAGCGCCCCCACAACAGCCACCGCAATGTAGTTGAGGTTGGCGACAAACATTAACAGCGGCTGCACGATGCCGGACAAGTACTGGGCACGGGTGCTCGATCGTGTGAGCTTGTCGTTGTACTCCCGGAAGCTCACCGCCGATGCCTCCTGCCGGCCGAAGGCCTTGACCACTTCGTGGCCGGTGAAGAACTCTTCGAGTTGGGCGTGCAGTGCCCCAGTACTGCTCCACTGCTCCTTGAAATGCGCCTGGGAGTGCCGGGCCACGAGCACCGTGATGGCCGTGGACACCGGCACCGACAGGACAGCGATCAGTGCCAGCAGCGGCGAGAGCCACAGCATCATGGCGAGTGCGGCGGAGAGCATGAGGAGGGACATGATCAGCTGGTTCAGGAGCTGGTTGAGGGCCTGGGAGATATTGTCGACGTCGTTCGTGGCGCGGCTGAGCACGTCGCCGCGGCGCTGCTCCTCGAAATGGCTGGACGGCAGCACGTGGAGTTTTTGTTCCACGGAACCGCGGAGCCCGTAGCTGAGGCGCTGCACAGCTGTGGCGGCCAGACTGCCMTGGATCCAGCTGAACAGCGAAGCCCCAACATACATGGCGGAAACCGCCAGCAGCCGCTCGGCCAACWCTTGCTCGTCGAGGGAGCCGCCCATGAAGCCCGCGACGACGACGTCGGTGGCGTCGCCCAGGACCTTCGGAGCCGCCACATTGAGTGTCACGAACGCACAGGTGGCGGCGATGACACCGGCCATCCGCCATTTCAGCGGCAGGAGCAGGCCAAGCAGCCGGCCGGCGATCTGCCATTTGATGCGCTCCGGGACGCCGGGCCCCGCAGTGGTCCCGGCGCGATGTGCCCGCCCGCGGCTCACGGGGTTTCCTCCAGCACCAGCTGGGAATCGGCAATTTCCTGGTAGCTGGGCGAGGACTCCATGAGTTCGCTGTGCGTACCCTGCGCGACGACGCGGCCGTCCTCCAGCACGAGGATCAGTCCGGCGTCCACGATTGTTGACACCCGTTCGGCCACGATCAGCACGGTTGCCGAGCGCAGCAGGGGCTCGATGGCCGCGCGGAGCCTGACGTCGGTCCCGTAGTCCAGGGCCGAGAAGCTGTCGTCGAACAAATAGACGGGGGCATTCTTGAGCAGTGCCCGCGCGATGCACAGGCGCTGCCGTTCGCCGCCGGAGAAGTTGGTGCCGCCCTGGCTCACGGGCGCTTCGAGTCCTAGCGGCAGGGCCCGGACAAAGTCGGCGGCCTGGGCGGCCTCGAGCGCCTGCCACAATTCGGGCTCGTCCGCGGCGGCTGAGCCGAACCGGAGGTTTTCCGCGACCGTGCCCGTGAAGAGATAGGACTGCTGCGGGACCATTGCGATGAGGTCCCGCAGGACGTCCAGCGGCATGGCCCGCACGTTATGCCCGCCAATGCTGATCCCGCCGGCGGTCGTGTCGAGGAAGCGGGGAAGCAGGTTCAGGAGCGTCGTCTTGCCGCTGCCGGTCGCGCCGATGATCGCCGTCGTGGTCCCGGTCCGGGCGGTGAACGAGACGCCGTCCAGCACAGGCGCTTCGGCGCCGGGATAGGCGAAGGACACGTTCCGGAATTCGACGGTGCTGCCGGTGTGCGCCGTCTTGCCGGCAAGGACGGTGCCGGCAATGGCGGTCCCGGTGGGGGACGTCTTGCCGGGAGGGGCGGTGCCGGCGGAAGTGGCCGGATCCGCGATGGCCGGTTCCGTGTCCAGGACTTCGCGGATCCGCTCCGCGCACGCCGCCGCCCTGGGGGCGGTCATGAACACGTACATTGCCATCATGATGGCAATCAGGATCTGCAGGATGTAGGCGATGAACGCCGTTAGCGCCCCCAGCCGCATTTCGCCGGAGTCGATCCGGTGGCCGCCAAACCACACCACGAACACGGAAGACAGGTTGACCACGAACATGATCATCGGCATCATCGCGGCGACCAGGAGGGCGGACTGCAGGTTGTTCCGGGTGAGGTCCTTGTTGGCTTCATCGAAGCGGCGGATTTCGTGGTCCTGCCGGACGAAGCCGCGGATGACATTCGCGCCGATGATCTGCTCACGCAGCACCCGGCCGATCCGGTCCAGGAGCCCCTGGCCCTGGCGGTACAGGGGAATCAGGCGGCGCACGATCACGGTCATGATCACCGTGAGGACCGGGATCACCACGACCACGATCCAGGACAGCACAACGTCCTGGTGCACGGCCAGCACGATGCCGCCGATAAAGATCGCGGGGGCCGCAATCAGCATGATGAAAATCAAGATGGCGAGGTTTTGGATCTGGGCGACGTCGTTGGTGGCCCGGGTGACGAGGCTGGGCGCACCGAACGCGCTGACCTCCTGGGAGGAGAAGGACTGCACTTTCGCGAAGAGTTCCTGACGCAGCTGCCGGCCAATCTCCATGGCGACGACGGCGCCCAGATACCCGGCCGCGATGGCCGTGACCACCTGAACGGCGGCGATTCCGGCCATCCAGCTGCCGAGATAGAGGATTTCCCCTTTGTCCCCGCCGATGATGCCGTCGTCGATAATCGCGGCGTTCAGGGTGGGCAGGAGCAGGTTGGCAGTGGCTTGCACGAGCTGCAGCACAACGATGGCCAGCACGCTCCCCTTATGCGCGGACAGCAGCCGCGACATCAGGCCTATAAGCACCGAACCTCCATTACTAGCCCAGGGCCCGGTATGGAATCAGCCTAACGGCCGCCCCCATACCGCCACGTCATTGTAAGCCCCATTCCGGAGTGCTTCGTGTCATCCGGCAGACACGCCCGCTCACCCGGTTTTTTGCGCCACCGCAAAGGTGCGGCGGAACGGGAAAACGGTCCCGTGCCGGCCCGCGGGATACGCGTCGTCCAGCCGCGCCGAATATTCGGCCTCGAACTCCCTGGCCTCGTCCTCGGGGAGGGCCGCGAGGACCGGCCTGAGTCCAGTGCCGCGGACCCACTCCAAAACAGGGTGGGCGCCCGGGAGCAGCTGAAGATAGGTGGTCTCCCAGGCGTCGGCGGCGCAACCGGCGTCGAGCATGATCTCCAGGTATTCCGCGGCCTCCCCCACCACGTCCTCGTGGCGCAGAACCCCGGCGAGCCGCCCCGCCCAGGCCGGGGACTCGGCGAGTTCCCGCATCAGGGTGTGGGACGGGGCGTTGAAGTTCCCCGGCACCTGAAGCGCGAACCAGGCGCCAGGTTTGAGGGCATCGAGCCACTCGGGCAGCATTTTCCGGTGGCCGGGCACCCACTGCAGGGCGGCGTTGGTGACCACCACATCGGTGTCTCCGGACGGCAGCCAGTGTGCGATGTCGGACAGCTCGTAGGAAAGATTGGCTGCCGCGGCTGCGTAGTCCTTTGAGGTGGCCAGCATTTCCGGCGAAGAATCCAGGCCCACCACCTGGGCGCCCGGCCACCGGTCCGCGAGCGTCGCGGTCAGGTTGCCGGGACCGCAGCCGAGGTCCACGACGTGCCGCGGGGCTTCGGCATGAATCCGCCCCGTCAGGTCAAAAAATGGCCTGTCCCGGTAATCCCCGAACTGCACATATTTCTCGGGATCCCACTTCATGGCGCCTCCAGTTCCCGGCAAAGTCGTCCTAACCGAAGCCTAGCCCCGCCCCTTGGGCCAGCCAAGGAGGCACCTATTCGCTGCGTGCAGCGCAGGGCCCGCGCCGGTGCCGCGGGCACTGCGCGGGCACTAAGCTGGACAGCAATGAAACTCGTTGATCAGCTCCCCGCCCCGGCCGCCCGAGTCCCCGGCAGGACGGCCCTGGACCCGGACGAGCTCTACACCCGGTTCGTCGAGTGGACCGAGACCCGCGGCCTTGCCCTCTACACCGCCCAGGACGAGGCCGTCATGGAGCTGGCCGCCGGCTCCAACGTCATCCTGGCCACGCCGACCGGATCCGGGAAATCCCTTGTGGCCATCGCCGCGCATTTCCAGGCCATGGCCCGCGGGCAGCGCAGCTACTACACCGCCCCGATCAAGGCCCTTGTTTCGGAGAAGTTCTTCGCCCTCTGCGAGATCTTCGGGGCCGACAACGTGGGTATGATCACCGGCGACTCCGGCGTCAACCAGGACGCCCCGATCATCTGCTGCACTGCCGAAATTCTGGCCAACATCGCCCTGCGTGAAGGTGCGGCGGCCCAACTTGGCGCCGTCATCATGGACGAGTTCCACTTCTACTCGGACCCGCAGCGCGGCTGGGCGTGGCAGGTGCCGCTGCTCGAACTGCCCCAGGCGCAGTTCCTGCTGATGTCGGCGACCCTCGGCGACGTCAGCCGTTTCGAGGACGGCCTCCGCGAACTGACAGGCCGCGCGACAACGACCGTCAGTTCCGCGGAACGTCCCATTCCGCTGCACTACTACTTCGAGCAGACCCCGGTCCACGAGACCCTTGAGGAGCTGCTCGCCACCAAGCAGGTCCCGGTCTACGTGGTCCACTTCAGCCAGGTCGAAGCGATTGACCGGGCCCAGAACCTGATGAGCATCAACGTCTGCACCCGCGAGGAAAAAGACAAGATTGCCGAGCTCATCGCCGGGTTCCGCTTCGCCGCGGGCTTCGGCAAGACCCTCAACCGGCTGGTCCGGCACGGCATCGGCGTCCACCACGCCGGCATGCTGCCGAAGTACCGCCGGCTGGTCGAACAGCTAGCCCAGGCCGGCCTGCTGAAGGTCATCTGCGGCACGGATACCCTCGGGGTGGGCATCAACGTGCCCATCCGCACCGTGCTGCTCACGGCCCTGAGCAAGTACGACGGTGTCCGCACCCGGCTGTTGAACTCCCGCGAATTCCACCAGATCGCGGGGCGCGCCGGACGCGCCGGCTATGACACTGCCGGAACCGTGGTGGTCCAGGCCCCGGAGCACGTGACCGAGAACGTGAAGGCGATGGCCAAGGCCACCGCCAAGTTCGGCGACGACCAGAAGAAGCTGCGCCAGGTAGTTAAGAAGAAGCCCCCGGAGGGTTTCGTGTCCTGGGGTGAACCGACCTACAAGCGGCTGGTCGAGTCTGTTCCGGATCCCCTCACGTCGAGTTTCACCGTGACGCACGCGATGCTGATGAACCTCATGGAACGCCCCGGCGACCCGTTCCAGGCCGCCCGCCGCCTGCTCACCGAAAACCACGAGACCCGCCCGGCGCAGCTGCGGCTCATGAAGAAGGCACTGGGAATCTACCGCGAACTGCTCGCTGCCGGCGTCGTGGAGCGGATCCCGCCGGAAGAGCAGGGTGCAGACGGCCGCACGGTCCGGCTCACGGTCCACCTGCAGGCCAACTTTGCCCTCAACCAGCCTCTGTCGCCGTTCGCCCTCGCCGCGCTGGAGCTGCTGGACCCGGAGTCGCCGTCGTACGCCCTGGACGTTGTGTCCGTGATCGAGGCGACCCTGGAGAAGCCGCGCCAGATCCTGACGGCACAGCAGAAGAAGGCGCGTGGAGAAGCCATCGCGGCGATGAAGGCCGACGGCATCGAGTACGACCAGAGGATGGCGATGCTCGAGGAGGTCACCTACCCGCAGCCGCTCGCGGAGATCCTCGGCGAGGCCTTCGATGTCTACCGCAAGGCCGCGCCCTGGGTCGGCGACTTTGAGCTCGCGCCCAAGTCCGTGGTCCGGGACATGTACGAGCGCGCCATGAACTTCGGCGAATTCGTCCAGTTCTACGGCCTGGCCCGCTCGGAGGGGATCGTGCTGCGCTACCTCGCCGACGGCTTCAAGGCGCTCCGCCAGACCGTCCCGCAGGATGCGCTCCGGGAGGACCTCGAGGACCTCGTCGCCTGGCTGGGCGAACTGGTCCGCCAGGTGGACTCCAGCCTGCTCGACGAATGGGAAGAACTGACGTCCGGCGCTGCGCCCACACCGCACGACGCTCCCCCGCCCCCGCCGCCGTCGTTGACCTCCAACATCCGGGCCTTCCGGGTGATGGTGCGCAACGAGATGTTCCGCCGCGTGGAACTGTTCGCCGATGAGGCCGCCACCGCCTTGGGCGAGCTCGACGCCGGTTCCGGCTGGGACGCGGAGCGCTGGGAAGATGCCCTGGATGACTACTTCGACGAACACAACGACATCGGCACCGGCCCGGACGCCCGCGGCCCCGGGCTGCTGATCATCACCGAGGAACCCGGCGCGTGGAAGGTCCGGCAGATCTTCGATGACCCGGCCCGCCACCACGACTGGGGCATCTCCGCCGAGGTGGATCTGGCGGCTTCGGATGAGTCCGGGACCGCCGTCGTCCGCGTCACGGACGTCAACCGGCTCTAGCCTGCGGCGCCGGCCCGGGACCGCGGACCGGCACACGGCGGCGGCGGGCGCCGGCCCGGGGACGGTGCGCGCCGCGGGTAAACTCGAATAATGAGTGTAATCCGCCCTGCCGCACCGCATGACGTCCCTGCCATCCTGCAGATGATCCACGACCTCGCCCTCTACGAGAAGGAACCGGACGCCGTCCGGAATACCCCCGAGCTGCTCACCGAGGTCCTCTTCGGCGAAAATCCGAGGGTCTTCGCCACCATGGCGGAGAACGCGTCCGGCGAGGTGCGGGGCTTCGCCCTCTGGTTCCTGAACTACTCCACGTGGGAAGGCGTCCACGGGATCTACCTGGAGGACCTCTACGTCAGGCCGGAGGCCCGCGGCGAGGGCCACGGCAAAGCACTCCTGCAGCACCTGGCCGCGACCGCCGTCGACCGCGGCTACGCGCGCGTCGAATGGAGCGTGCTGGACTGGAACGAGCCCTCCATCAACTTCTACAAGAAGCATGGCGCCGCACCGATGGAGGAATGGTCCACCTTCCGCCTCGCCGGAGCTGCGCTGGCGGCTTTCGGCGCCCCCCGCCTAGTTTCCGGCACACTTACCGGGGCAGATCCTGGTGCAGGCGCCCTCGCCGGTTCCCCCGCCGACTCCCGCGGGGCGGCCACCCGTGGCTGATCTTCCGCTGACGGGGCTCATGGGAGCCTCTCTCCTGGAGTCTGCATCTACCGTCCGGCACAGCGTCCGGGCACGCCACACCTTCCGTGGAATGCGGACCACTGAACACTACTTCCAGGTCCCCCTGGACCACTTCAGCGAGGCGGGGCGGCGGGGCGAGACCATCTCGGTGTTCGCCCGCGAGTACGTGTCCACGGAACACAGCGAGGAAGACGCCGCCGAGCTCCCCTGGCTGCTCTTCCTGCAGGGCGGTCCCGGCGGGCGCGGCAACCGGTTCCCGTCCCTGGGCGGCTGGAGCAAGGCCGCCGCGAGGGACTTCCGGATCCTCATGCTGGACCAGCGCGGCACCGGCCTGTCCTCGGCCGTGGACCGCAACACACTTCCGCTGCGCGGCACCGACGCGGACCAGGCCCGCTACCTGACGCACTTCCGCGCCGACTCGATCGTCGCCGACGCCGAGGCCATCCGGGCGGCCCTCGGCTCCGCCCCCTGGACCATCTACGGCCAGAGCTATGGCGGTTTCTGCGCACTCAGCTACCTTTCCTTCGCGCCCGAAGGTCTGCGCGAGGTGCTCGTGACGGGCGGACTGGCCCCGCTGGGCGGTTCCGCGGACCGGGTGTACAGGGCTACATTTCAGCGGGTCGCGGCCCGGAACGCCGAATACTTTGACTGGTACCCCGAGGACCGGGCCACGATCACCCGGATCGCCTGGCACCTCCGGGACACGGAGGAGTTCCTGCCCGACGGCGGCCGGCTCACCGTGGAACGGTTCCAGATGGTGGGCTCGTTCCTGGGCGGCAATACCCGGGTGGACGCGCTGCACCACCTCCTCGAAGACGCCTTCGTGGCCACACCCGACGGCGACCGCCTCTCGGACGCCTTCCTGGAACAGGTCCGGGGAATCGTCTCAAGGGCCGCCAACCCCTTGTACGCGCTGATGCACGAGTCCATATACGGCCAGGCCGGGGCCACCAGCTGGGCCGCCTGGCGCGTGCTGGAGGAATTCCCGGAGTTCCGCCCCGACGCCGGTGAGCCGCTCCTGACCGGGGAAATGGTGTACCCGTGGTACTTCGAGCAGGACCCGGCCCTGCGCCCGCTGCAGGACGTGGCCCGGCTCCTCGCCGAAAAGGACGACTGGGCGCCGCTCTATGATCCGGAGAGGCTGGCGCTGAATTCCGTGCCCGTCGCCGCGGCCGTCTACACCGACGACATCTACGTGGACCGTGAGCTCTCCCTGGAAACAGCAGCCGCCGTCCGGGGCCTGCAGGTGTGGGAGTCCGACGAGTTCCACCACGACGGCATCGCGGACGACGGCGAGGCGATCTTCGGGCGCCTGCTGGGAATGGCCCGTTCCGCCCGCCGCTGACCTGGCACCGGCTCCACTGATGGCCCGCCGGCGCAAACCCAAATAAGAACGGCGCCGGACCTGTGAGGGTCCAGCGCCGTTCTGCTGCGCGCTGCCGGTAAACCGGCGGTGCGGAGCTAGTCGACGTCGCTCAGGCTCTTGCGGGAGTCCTCTTCCAGCCGGGCGTCCAGCTTCGACTTGGACGCCTTGGAGCTGACCAGGCTGGCGACCACCGCGATGACGATGGTTCCGATGATCACTCCGAGCGAGACGTACGTGGGGATCTCCGGCGCCCATTCAATGTGCTGGCCGCCGTTGATGAAGGGCAGCTCGTTGACGTGCATGGCGTGCAGGACCAGCTTGACGCCGATGAACGCCAGGATCACGGAGAGCGCGTGCTTGAGGTAAATGAGCCGGTTCATCAGGCCGCCGAGCAGGAAGTACAGCTGGCGCAGCCCCATCAGGGCGAAAATGTTCGCGGTGAAGACGATGAAGGCGCTCTGGGTGAGGCCGAAGATGGCCGGAATGGAGTCGACGGCGAAGAGCAGGTCCGTCATGCCGATGGTCACAAAGACGATCAGCATCGGGGTGAAGACCTTCTTGCCGTCGACAACGGTGCGGAGCTTGCCGCCGTCGAACTTCTCGGACATCGGCAGGACCCGGCGGATCCGGGCGATCAGCGGGTTTTCCTTGTCTTCCTCGTCCTCGCCCTCGTCCTGCGCCTGCTTCCAGGCGGTCCAGAGCAGGAAGGCACCGAAGATATAGAAGACCCAGCTGAACTGCTCGATCACGATCGCGCCGAGCATGATGAATATGCCGCGGAGGATGAGGGCGATGATGATGCCCACCATGAGCACTTCCTGCTGGTATTTTCGCGGTACCGAGAAGCGCGCCATGATGATGATGAAGACGAACAGGTTGTCGATGCTCAGGCTGTATTCCGTCACCCAGCCGGCGATGAACTGGCCGCCGAATTCCGGGCCGGTGAAGGCGAACATGGCGCCGGCGAAGACCAGGGCCAGGGCCACGTAGAACGCAACCCACAACCCGGCTTCTTTCATGGAGGGCTCATGCGGGCGTTTGAGGACCATCAGCAGGTCGATGGCAAGGATGACGCCGAGGGCGACAAACGAGCCGATCTCAAACCACAGGGGAAGCTCGGGCACGGGGAAATACCTTTCGTAGGGTACAGCTCAGCGGTGTAAGTCTCTCCGACCGCTGGCGCATGACGCTGCCTGGCTGCCCGCTACGCCCGGCGCGGCATCGTAGCCGTGCGTGTTGACGATCGTAGCGCTTGGGATACTCCCCTACGTTTGTCCGAGTTTACCCTAGGCGTGCCCCGCGGATTGCATTTGACGCAGCTCCTTCTTCAATTCCCCCACCTCGTCGCGGAGCCGGGCGGCGAGTTCGAACTGCAGCTCCCCGGCTGCGGCGTGCATCTGTTCGGTCAGCTGCTCGATCAGGCCAACGAGGTCCTCCGCCGGTGCGGCCGCGAGCCCGTCCGCGCGGATGTGCGCGGCGCCCTTGCCCTTGCCTCGGTTCTTGCCGGCCGCGGCCAGCAGCTCGCGGGTGTCGGCATCTTCCTTGGCCAGCTGGTCGGTGATGTCCGCGATCTTCTTCCGCAGCGGCTGGGGATCGATCCCCTTCTCCGTGTTGTAGGCAACCTGGATGGCGCGTCGGCGGTTCGTCTCGTCGATGGCGTGGGCCATCGAGTCGGTGATCCGGTCCGCGTACATGTGCACCTGGCCGGACACGTTGCGGGCGGCTCGCCCGATGGTCTGGATCAGGGACGTCGAGGAGCGCAGGAAGCCTTCCTTGTCCGCGTCCAGGATGCTGACCAGTGACACCTCCGGGAGGTCGAGGCCTTCGCGGAGCAGGTTGATGCCGACGAGGACGTCGAAGACCCCCATCCGCAGTTCGCGCAGGAGTTCGACGCGGCGCAGGGTGTCGACGTCGGAGTGCAGATATTCGACCTTTACACCATGGCCCAGCAGGTAGTCCGTGAGGTCCTCGGCCATCCGCTTGGTCAAGGTGGTGACCAGGACCCGCTCGTTCTTCGCGGTACGGGTCCGGATTTCGCCCAGCAGGTCATCGATCTGCCCCTTCGTGGGCTTGACGACGACCTCCGGGTCGATCAGGCCGGTGGGGCGGATGATCTGCTGGACGGAGCCGTCGGACTTGCCGAGCTCGTATTTGCCCGGGGTGGCGGAGAGGTAGACGGTCTGGCCGACGCGGTCCTGGAACTCGTCCCACTTGAGCGGGCGGTTGTCCATCGCCGAGGGCAGCCTGAAGCCGTGGTCCACGAGGTTCCGTTTGCGGGACATGTCGCCCTCGTACATGGCGCCGATCTGCGGGACGGTGACGTGGGATTCATCGATCACCAGGAGGAAGTCGTCCGGGAAGTAGTCGATGAGGCAGTGCGGCGCGGTCCCGCGGGCACGGCCGTCAATGTGCGAGGAATAGTTCTCGATGCCGTTGCAGAACCCCATCTGCTGCATCATTTCCAGGTCATAGGTGGTGCGCATCCGGAGCCGTTGGGCCTCGACCAGCTTGTTCTGGCTTTCCAGTACCGCGAGACGCTCGGCCAGTTCGTCTTCGATTCTCTTGATCGCCCGGCCCATCCGTTCCGGACCGGCGACGTAGTGCGAGGCGGGGAAGACGTACATTTCGGTCTCGTCCCGGAGCACTTCGCCGGTCAACGGGTGAAGGGTCTGGATGTTCTCGATCTCGTCCCCGAAGAACTCGATCCGGATCGCCAGTTCCTCGTACATCGGGATGATTTCCACGGTGTCGCCGCGCACCCGGAACGTGCCGCGGTGGAAGTCCATGTCGTTGCGGGTGTACTGCATGGACACGAACTTCCGGAGCAGGTCGTCGCGGTTCATCTCCGCTCCCCTGCGGAGGGTCACCATGCCGGCGATGTATTCTTCCGGGGTGCCCAGGCCGTAGATGCAGGAGACGGTGGCCACCACGATCACGTCGCGGCGGGTCAGCAGCGCGTTGGTGGCGGAGTGCCGGAGCCGTTCGACTTCCTCGTTGACGGAGGAGTCCTTCTCGATGAAGGTGTCTGTCTGGGCGACGTAGGCCTCGGGCTGGTAGTAGTCGTAGTAGGAGACGAAGTACTCCACCGCGTTGTTCGGCAGCAGTTCCCGGAATTCGTTGGCCAGCTGCGCGGCGAGGGTCTTGTTCTGCACCATCACCAGGGTGGGGCGCTGGACCTGCTCGATCAGCCAGGCCGTCGTCGCGCTCTTGCCGGTACCGGTGGCGCCGAGCAGCACGACGTCTTTTTCGCCGTTCTTGATGCGCTCGGTCAGTTCGGCGATGGCGGCCGGCTGGTCACCCGCCGGCTGGAACTCGCTGATGACCTCGAAGGGCGCCACGACGCGGTTGATTTCCTGGGCAAGACTCATGTACCTAATCTACCGCCGGGCTGCGACAGGATGTCCTGATTCAGCTTTGGGCAGTTCCTGGGCCGACCGCGCTGGCGGAGCCGGGGTCAGGGGCGGCGGCGCCGCTGACGGTGCCGCTGGCGCCGTCGTCCGCACCGCCGTCGTCCGCGCGCTCAGCGTCAAAGTACGACGGCGCCAGCCATCCCGTGCGCCGCACCCACGCTTCCATCCGGGGCGCAGCGTAGTCGGTGAACCAGCCCTCTTTATCGGCGGCATAGCCGGCGGTGGACTTGTCTGTCTCATGCAGCCCGGCGACCCGCTTCTTTTCCGCGACATAGTCCGCCCGGGCCTCGGGATCGGCGCGGAGCCAGTCGCGGAAGCACAGGGCATACCGCCAGCCAGGGGAACCTGCCGCGCGGAGGTGAAGATTCACCGGCCGGCCTGGATCGGCGTTGCCGTGCAGCCGTTTGCCCCAGTCGGCGGGGTCCGGGTGAGTGGGCTTGGGGTTGTCGGCAATGATGCCGGGCCAGCGCGGGAATCCCGCGTCGGCCAGCAGCGGCGCGATCCGGTCCGCGGCGTCGAGGTCGCGGACGCTCAGCTGGAGGTCGATCACATCTTTGGCGTCAAGGTCCGGGACGGCCGTGGACCCGATGTGGTCCACGGCCAGGACGTCCTGCGGAACCGCGGCGTGCAAACGGGCAATCAGCCGGCCGGCCTGGGCCGCCCAGGCCGGATCGGCGGTGGAGAGGACCGGCCCTTCCGTCCGCGGTGCAATCCGCTGTTCCTTGAGGTTCAGCGCGAACGGCGTCAGCCGCTCCTCCCACAGCGCGTCCACGGCGCGCCGGAGTTGTTCCGGGGTGCCCGCGTTCTCGAGCACGACGTCCGCCGCCGCCAGCCTGTTCTCGCGGCTCGCCTGGGCGCTCATGCGGGCGTGCGCCTGCTCGACGCTCATGTTGCGGTGTTCGGTCATGCGTTGGATCCGGACGCCATCCGGGGCATCCACCACGACCACCAGGTGGAAGTTCTTCCCTTGTCCGGTTTCGACCAGCAGCGGGATGTCCTGGACCACGACGGCGCCGGCCGGCGCGGCGGCAACAATCGCTGCGGCGCCCTCCCGCACCAAGGGGTGGATGATCCCGTTGAGCACGGCCAGGCGCTCAGGGTCGCCGAAGGCCATGGCACCGAGCCGGGCCCGGTCCAGCCGGCCGTCCGACGTCAGGATGGCGGCACCGAAGGCCTCGACCACCCTCGCCAGCCCTGGCGTTCCTGGTTCCACGACCTCCCTGGCCAGCGCGTCGGCGTCGACAAGCACTGCTCCCAGTTCGCGCAGGCGCGACGCAACCATTGACTTCCCCGAAGCGATCCCGCCGGTCAACCCGATCTTCAACACCTCACCAGACTAAACTGAACCGGTGGCAGATGCGGCGGAAACCCCCGAGAGCAGGACGGCCGTCTACACCACCCTCGCCGCGGGGACCGAATTCCGCCACGAAATCGAGGTCAAGCGGTCCCGGTTCATCACCGTCTTGGCCCGAACTGCGGACGAGGACGCCGCCCGGGCCGCCCTGGGCCGCCTGCGCCGGGAATTCCATGACGCCCGGCATCACTGCTTCGCCTTCGTGCTCGGCCCCGACCGGGACGTGCAGAGGTCCAACGACGACGGCGAGCCGTCCGGCACGGCGGGCCTCCCCATGCTTGAGGCGCTGCTGAAGCGGGAGACCGCGCCCGGCGTCGCCGATCTCAGCGACGTCGCCGCGATCGTGGTGCGCTATTTCGGCGGAATTCTCCTGGGCGCCGGCGGCCTGGTGCGTGCCTATTCGGAATCTGTGTCCGGGGCGCTGGAGCTCGCGCCCCTCGTGCGGCGCCGCCGGCTGCGAATCTGCTCGGTGCCAGTGCAGCACGCCGTGGCTGGGCGGCTCGAGAACGATCTGCGCGCCGCGGGGTATGTCATGGCTGACACCCGTTACGAGGCGCAGACTACTGTTCTGAGGCTGGCGCTCCCGGATGATCCGGAAGAGCTGGCCCGGGCAGCGGACCGCGTGGCCGCCATGTCAGCCGGCAGCGCATCGCTGTTGCCCGGAGAAACGGAGTGGATCGATGTCCCCATCAGCTGAGCCCGTGCCCGCGGTCGCGCTTCTTGACGTCAGCGAGGCCGTGCTCGCACAGCTCCTGGAACTTGCGCTCCGGGACGCCGACGCCGACGAGGTCACCCCGCCGCTGGGGACGGCCGCCGGCTGGAACACCGATCGGATCAGCTGGTTCCGCGAATTCCACCGCGCCTCCGCCGCCGGCCTGGACGGTCCCGCGGGGCAGAAGAGCTGGGCCATCAGCTGCGACGGGCAACTGGCAGGGTCCATCCGGCTCAGGCGGACCGACACGGGGCCTACTGAGGCTGCTGATGGCGGGGCTGGGGCTGGCGATGCCGGGGCTGGCGATGGCGGGGCTGGCGGTTGGGCGCTGGAAACCGGAATCTGGCTCGCCCGGAGCTTCCGCGGCCGGGGGGTGGGCCGCGAGGCGCTCCGCCAGGTGAAGGCCCGCGCCGCGTCGGCCGGCGCAGCCGTCCTGGTGGCCGAGACGACGGCAGGAAACGTGGGTGCCCTCGCATTGCTGAAATCCGCGGGCGCCGAACTCATGACCGGCGCTGCCTCGGAGACAGAGACGGTGCCCGACAGAGGCAAGATCCCGCTGCACTGACGCCACTCGCGTCCGGGGCCGGACTCCGCTCCCGCCGCTGGACATGCCCTCCCGCAGCCAACCCACTTCGCATCAGGACTGGACATGCCCTCCGGTGGGCTTGAGCAATGCGCCCAATCCCCGTAGGCCCGTCCAGTGCACCCAGCGATGGACATGACCTCCCGTCGGGCGATCCTTAGACGGTCCGTCTGGGCCCAAACGAAGAATGCGCCTCTTACCTGGAAGTCCAGGGGCCAAGGCCAAGGATGGGCATGTCCGGTGACAGGGCATGGCGCGGGCCTCCCARCACGGRAMRTGTCCCGCGCTCGGGGCCAGGACTGGGCATAATCCATACATGCCCACGGGCGGGCCCCAAAAATGGGCATGTCCCCCCGGGGCACAAAGACCCGGGGCACAAAGAAAGGTGGCCGCCCCCGAGGGGACGGCCACCTTTCCTGTACTTCTTAGCTACCGCACCGTGACGGTGCGGCTTCAAGCCACAAACTGCCTGGCCTCAGGGAGCGGACTCCATGAGGAACACGGGCAATTAGTTGCCGGTCAGCTTCTCGCGCAGAGCGGCAAGAGCCTCGTCCGAAGCAAGCGTGCCTGCACCGGTCTCGGTTGCAGCCGGCTCGGAGGAGTAGCTGGTGGTGCCGGAGTCGCTCTCGCCGGACGTTGCAGCTGCAGCGTCGTCGGCAGCGTGCTGGGCAACCTGCTTCTTGTGTGCTTCCCAGCGGGTCTGGGCGTCAGCGTACTGCTGCTCCCAGGCTGCGCGCTGGTTCTCGTAGCCTTCAAGCCACTCGTTGGACTCCGGGTCGAAGCCCTCCGGGTACTTGTAGTTGCCCTCTTCGTCGTACTCGGCGGCCATGCCGTAGAGTGCCGGATCGAATTCGGTGCTGTCGGCGTCGACGCCCTCGTTGGCCTGCTTGAGGGAGAGCGAGATGCGGCGGCGCTCGAGGTCGATGTCGATGACCTTGACGAACAGCTCGTCACCAACGGAGACAACCTGCTCGGCCAGCTCAACGTGGCGCACGGCGAGCTCGGAGATGTGGACCAGGCCTTCGATGCCGTCTTCAACGCGAACGAACGCGCCGAACGGAACCAGCTTGGTGACCTTACCCGGAACAACCTGGCCGAGGGCGTGGGTGCGGGCGAAGGTCTGCCACGGATCTTCCTGCGTAGCCTTGAGCGACAGGGAGACGCGCTCGCGGTCCAGGTCGACCTCGAGAACCTCGACGGTGACTTCCTGGCCAACTTCGACAACCTCGGACGGGTGGTCGATGTGCTTCCAGGACAGCTCGGAAACGTGAACCAGGCCGTCTACGCCGCCCAGGTCCACGAAGGCACCGAAGTTGACGATGGAGGAAACGACGCCGGGACGAACCTGGCCCTTTTCCAGCTTGTTGAGGAACGTGGAGCGGACCTCGGACTGGGTCTGCTCGAGCCATGCACGGCGGGAAAGAACAACGTTGTTGCGGTTCTTGTCCAGCTCGATGATCTTGGCTTCGATCTGCTGACCGATGTACGGAGCGAGGTCGCGCACACGGCGCATCTCGACGAGGGATGCGGGCAGGAAGCCGCGCAGACCGATGTCGAGGATAAGACCACCCTTGACAACCTCGATGACGGTACCGGTGACAACACCGTCTTCTTCCTTGACCTTCTCGATGTCGCCCCAGGCACGCTCGTACTGAGCACGCTTCTTGGAGAGGATCAGGCGGCCTTCTTTGTCTTCCTTGGTGAGCACCAGGGCTTCGACCTGATCGCCAACGGAGACGACGTCTCCGGGGTCAACGTCGTGCTTGATGGAAAGCTCGCGGGAGGGAATGACACCTTCGGTCTTGTAACCGATGTCGAGCAGGACTTCGTCGCGGTCGACCTTGACGACGGTACCTTCGACGAGGTCTCCGTCGTTGAAGTACTTGATGGTGGCGTCGACAGCTGCGAGGAAGTCCTCAGCGGTACCGATGTCGTTAATGGCGACTACGGGGGTACCGGGCTTCTCGGTGGAGGTGATGGTCATGTAGTAGGGGCTCCGTTGTGGATAGTTAGTCGGTCAGGCAAACCGCTTCGCCGGCATTATGGAATGCAGGCCAAGAACACGGCTTCTCAACATGTGATCCGCCGGGTCATCCTGATTTTGTGGATTGTAGATGCGCGCACGTAGTGCACGCCCGTTTAGTCTAGTCGTTTACGCGAACGCGGGTCAAAGCGCGCGGGACCGCTCGCGCCCCGACCGCCGCAGCCGTCCGTGCAGTCCTCAGTGCAGTTCTCAGGCCGCGGTCAGTCCCACCTGCAGTGCCGCCGCCGGCGCAGCCGGAACCGGGCCGGCGGCCTAGAAGTGCGTGAGGCAGTGCGGTGAGCGTTCGACGGCGAACATGAGCCGCGCTGTCAGCGCCGCCCCGGCCGCGTGCTCGGCGATCCGGCCGGCGGCTTTCAGGGTCACGGGACAGACGGCGCCCAGATAAATGGAGCCGAGATCCGCGACATCCAGCGTCAGGTCCGGCTCAGCCTCCGGGGCCGACGTCACTGTGGCCTCTCCCCCGCTGACTGTGAGGGCGAACGTGCCGGCCGCGAAGCCGAGACTGTCGCGGACGGCGAGGACCAGGGTCCCATCGGCCGAGTAGCGCCGGGCCCCCAGCACCCGGGCCGGGTCCAGGATACGCAGCCACAGCATGTCCCGGTGGTCAGAGGACTCGACGCAGCGCGGGTCCTCCAGCGCCCAGGTCAGGGGGTCGTCCACCGGCGCATCCTGCCAGCTGATCCGGTCCACGAGGTCGATGCTGCCCAGGAACTGCCACAGTTCCAGGTACGCGGCGTCAGTCGCCGCGACGAGGTCCACGATCTCCATGGTGTACGGCTTGGTGTCCCACCCGGCGAACTTGTAGGCGACGTACCCGTCCACGGTACCCGCGGCGTCGTAGTGCAGGGCGCACCGGATGGCCTCGTCCTCGCTGCCGTCGCGGCCGAGCATGCCCGCGGACCGCAGCCGGTACGCCTCCTGCCGCGAGATCGATCCGGGCATGGCACCGTGGACCCGGCCGAAAACTTCGGGGGCCAGTTCCAGCAGGACCTTGCGGTCGGCGATCTCCACGGAGCCGACAGGCACATGGTGCAGGCGGAAGCGCGGTCCGGTGTCGACCTTCACGCTGCGTTCGAAGGTGGCCACACCGTAGCCGAACCGGCCGTAGATCGAGGCCTCCGAGGCAGTCAGTGCCGCCAGTGCGACGCCGTCCGCCTTCGCCGCGGCGAGGTCCTCGGTCATCATCCGCCGGAGCAGTCCCTGCCGGCGGTGGGTCCCGCGCACCGTGACGGCCGTGACGAGGTGGGCTTCCAGCTGCCGGCCGTAGCCGATGTTCAGGTCCTTGCGCAGGGTCGCGAAAGTCGCCACCGGGACGTCGGGCGCCAGCGAGTGGGCCGCGACGCCGTCGGCCTGGTAGACGCCGGTCATCTCACGGTTGTCCACGAGATACATGGCCATGATTTTGTCCATGAAGTCCTCTTTGCGCGGCTCGTCATAGAAGCCGATCCCGACTCCCCGCAGCCAGGCGGTGCCCTGCGCGTAGTCCGCCGAGTCTTTCGCGACCGCGCGGAACCGCCTGAGCTCGTACTTATCTGCCATGTGCTTCTCCCCCTGAGAATCTCGGGCCCCGGCAACGCCGGAACAAAACCTGCCGGAACCGGTAAACCGTTAGTGCCCGGCCTCGTACCAGCTGGAACCGATGCCGATCTGGACGTCCAGCGGAACGCTGAGGTCCGCGGCCGAGCCCATTTGCTCGGTCACGAGCTTCTCGACGGCTTCGCGCTCGCCCGCGGCGACTTCGAGGACCAGTTCATCATGGACCTGCAGCAGCATGCGCGATTTCAGGCCCTGCGCCGCCAGTTCGGCATGCACGCCCAGCATGGCGCGCTTGATGATGTCAGCCGCCGATCCCTGAATTGGAGAGTTCAGCGCGATGCGCTCCGCGTTCTCGCGCAGCTGGCGGTCGGTGCTGGTGAGGTCCGGGAGGTAACGCCGGCGCCCCTCGATGGTGGCCGTGTAACCGTCGATCCGGGCCTGGTCCACCACGCCGCGGAGGTAGTCGCGGACGGCACCGAACCGGTCGAAGTAGTCCTTCATGAGGGTCCGCGCCTCGTCAACGGAGATCTCCAGCTGCTTGGACAGGCCGAACGAGGTCAGGCCGTACGCGAGGCCATAGGACATCGCCTTGACCTTGGAACGCATGGCACTGGTCACCTGGTCTGTGGGCACATGGAAGATGTTGGAGCCCACGAACCGGTGCAGGTCTTCGCCATCCTTGTACGCCTGGATCAGGCCCGCGTCCCCCGAGAGGTGGGCCATGATGCGCATTTCGATCTGCGAGTAATCCGCGGAAAGCAGGCACTCATAGCCGTCGCTGACCACAAAGATGCCGCGGACGCGCCGGCCTTCCTCGCTGCGGATGGGGATGTTCTGCAGGTTGGGGTTATTGGAGGAGATCCGGCCCGTGGCTGCGACGTTCTGCGCGTAGGTGGTGTGGATCCGGCCGTCTTCCGTGACGGACTTCTTCAGCGACTCCAGCATCTGGCGCAGCTTCGAGGACTCGCGGTGCGCCATCAGCTGGACCAGGAATTCGTGCCCGGTCTTTTCCAGCAGGTTCTTGAGCGACGCGGCGTCGGTGGTGTAGCCGGACTTGATTTTCTTGGTTTTCGGCAACTGGAGTTCGTCGAACAGCACGGTCTGGAGCTGCTTCGGCGACCCAAGGTTGACCTCGTGGCCGATCGCGGCGAAGGCCAGCTCCTGGGCGTTGTCGATCACCTTGGCCAGGTCCGACAGCTGCTCGTCCATGCGCGGCATATCGATGGCGATTCCCGCGAGTTCCATGTCGGCGAGCACGCGGCTGACGGGCAGTTCAAGGGTGGTCAGCAGGTCCTGGGCTTTGCGTTCCTTCAGTTCGGATTCGAAGAAGCGGCTCAGGGCCTGGACGACGGCGGCCACGTGGACCAGTGCACCGGCGGCGGCTGCGTCGTCGCCGTCGAACGCCAGCTCAAGCTGGCCCTCCTTGGCGGCCTCGGTGGAAACCGCAATGTTGAGGTGATGCTGCGCCAGCTCCGCGAGCTCATAGCTGCGGCGGTCGGGCTGGATGAGGTAGCCGGAGACGGAGGTGTCATCCACCACTCCCTCCAGTTCCAAACCGCGGGCGGTCAGTGCCTTCAGGGCAGCCTTGAACCCATGCACCACCTTCGGCGATTCGGCATCACGCAGCCACGCGGCCAGGACGTTTTCGGCAGCAGCGTCCTGGCTGGCCAGGTCGATGTAAACGGCGGCGCCGTCGCGGACGATTGCCACCGCGGCGGCGTCCTCGCCGATCCGGCCGGGCACAACATCGACGGCCACTGCGGAGCGCTTGCCGGCACCGGCCGCGAGGAAGGCGCCGAGCTCGGCCGCGTCCGACGGGATCACGAAGTCCGGGATGTCGAGGCTTTCCCTCTCGGCTTCGGTAACTTCACTCCCGTAGAGGGCAAAGAGCCGGGTGCGGATGGTCTTGAATTCGAGGGCGTCGAAGAGTTCCTCGAGGGCGGCCTGGTCCGGCCGCGGGTCCGCGAGCTCGTCCAGCGTGACGGGCAGGTCGAGATCGGTGTGAAGCCTGTTGAGCCGACGGTTGCGCTTGACGTCCTCGACATATTCGCGGAGGGCATCGCCCACCTTCCCGCCGATCGCGTCGAGGTTCTCCAGGACGCCCTCAAGGCCGCCGTAGAGGTTGATCCACTTGGCTGCCGTTTTGGGGCCGACGCCAGGAACGCCCGGGAGGTTGTCCGCGGTCTCCCCCACCAGGGCGGCGAGGTCCGAATACTGGGCGGGGCTGACGAAATACTTCTCCTGGATCGCGTCCGCGTCCATCCGGGGAATGTCGCTGACGCCTTTCCTGGGGTACAGCACGAACACGTTGTCTGTGATGAGCTGAAAGGCATCGCGGTCGCCTGAGACCAGCAGCACCTCGTAACCCGCCTTTTCCCCCATGGCGGCGAGAGTGGCCAGGATGTCGTCAGCTTCCCAGCCGGGCATCTTGATGGTCTTGATGCCCCACGCACCCATGACCTTGTCGATGAGGTCGATCTGGCCGCTCATTTCCCGCGGGGTCTCATTGCGGCCGCCCTTGTACTCGCTGTACTCGGCCTTGCGGTGGGTCGTGTCGTCGGAGACGTCGAAGGCCACGGCCACGTGGGTGGGCTTTTGCTCCTTGATCAGGTTGATCAGCATGGATGTGAAGCCGTGGACGGCGTTCGTGTGCTGGCCCGTGGCGGTGGAGAACTTGTCCGCGGGCAGGGCGAAGAACGCCCGGAACGCCATGGAGTGACCATCGAGCACAAGTAGTCGCGGCTGGTCCGTGATGGGAATCACGGGGGCCTCGGTGGCGGAAACCGACCCCGCGGCCCGGGTGGATTTTCCGGCGGGCTTGCCCGCAAGCGCTGATTCTGGCTCAGGTGCCGGGAGGAGGTCTGCTGCGGTGTCTGCAGAAAGGGGGGCTGCCGAATGGGGGGCTGCCGAATGGGGGGCAAGGGCCGGTTTGGTAGTTTCGCTCACAGGTGCCAGCCTAGTTCCCATGATGGACAATTTCACGCCCGGCCCCTACGCGGCCGAGCTCGCGGCGGCCGGGGTTCCCGAAGAGATGCACGATTGGCTGGGCCAGTACGGCGTCGGAGCCCTCGTGGTGAAGATGGGGATCCGCTTCCTTGAAATGAGTCCGGAGCGCACCGTGGCCACCATGCCGGTGGAGGGAAACACGCAGGTGGCCGGCATCCTGCACGGTGGGGCCCACGTGGTCCTGGCCGAAACCCTCGGTTCGTTCGCCGCGGGCATGCACGCCGGTCCCAACCGGCAGGCGCTGGGAATCGAGGTCGGGGCGACGCACCACCGGGCGATCGCCGAGGGCACCGTCACCGGCACCTGCACGGCCATCCACCTCGGAAGGACCCTCGCCACCCACGAGATCGTGATGACCGACGAGCACGGCCGGCGGCTCTCCACCGCCCGGATCACAAACCTTATCCGCGATATCGCGCGCTAGGAGACCGCACCGCTCGGGTGCCGGATCCGGCTACGCCCGGGCCTGGAAGCGGTACCGCAGCTCCACGATGCCCCGGCCCAAGGTGCGGGAAGATGTCAACTCCAGCGGCGGCGTCGGACCTGCCATGGGCAGCAACGGCTTGCCGCTGCCCAGAACCACGGGAATGACCGAGAGAATCAGTTCGTCCAGCAGCCCGGCGTCCGCGAACTGCGCTGCCAGGACGCCTCCGCCCACAACCCAGATGTTCCGGCCGCCGGCCTCGTCCTTCAGGTCGTCCACGAACTCGCCAACGGCCCCGCGCACGAACGTCACATTGGCGCCCTTCGGGGCGGTGTGTTCGTGGTGCGTGAAGACCCAGCAGGGCGTGCCCGGATAGGGCCAGGTGTCCGGTTCGTGTTCCCGAAGCCAGGCGTAGGTCTCGCCGCCCATGACGATGCAGCCGACGTCGGCCATGAACGCGTCATAGCTGTCCTGTCCGCCTTCAAATCCGTCGAACTGAAGCAGCCAGGCCAGATTGTCCTTGTCAGTGGCGATATACCCGTCGAGTGAGGAGGCCACGAAGTACTGGAAGCTCACCATGGCCCCAGCCTAGCCAATGCGGTGCCCGGTTCCCATCCCCTGACGCACGTCCAACCGACCTGCACGCGGCAGCCGAACCGCGTGCGGCAGCGGCTTACTTGTGGAAGTAAGGAACGATCAGGTACAGCCCGAAGAGGACGGCAGCGCCGCACACGGCGAAGCAGGCGTACGCGAGCGGTCGGGTCCACGACGCCGGCGAGTTCCGGATGTCGCCCGCGATGGCCGTGAGCCGGACACCCAGGGCGTAGAGGACGACGACTGTCATGGCAGCTATAAGCGTGGCACCGGCCACGCTGAGCAGTTCCAACCATTTCATCGCTTGGCGCCCCCGTTCTTGATCGCGGCGGCGGAGTCCTTGATCGCCCTGGCGGCGGACTTCTTCTTACGGAATTGCACGGCCTGGCCGACTTCCTCGATCTGGACTGCATTGTGGTGCCCAACATGGGATTTCCGCGAATGCACGAACATATAAGCCACGGCGGCGGTGCCGGCGACTGCCGCCATGATCACTCCAATGACCCCGGTCTGCACCAGCATGGCAGTCAGTGCGCCCACGATTCCGGCTGCGGGGAGCGTAAATAGCCAGCCGATCGCAATCCGGCCTGCAGTTCCCCACCGCACGGTGGTGCCACGGCGTCCCATCCCGGAGCCGATGACTGAGCCGGAGGCCACCTGCGTGGTGGACAGGGCGAAGCCCAAGTGCGACGAGGCCAGGATGGCACTGGCCGTGCTGGACTCCGCGGCGAAGCCCTGGGCAGGCTTCACCTCGGTGAGGCCGGAACCCATGGTGCGGATGATCCGCCAGCCGCCGGAGTAGGTGCCGATCGCGATGGCGAAGGCACAGCAGGCGATGACCCAGAGCTGTGGCCCGGAGCCGGCGGGCTGGGTCCCGGCCGAGATCAGGACCAGCGTGATGATGCCCATCGTCTTCTGGGCATCGTTGGTACCGTGGGCCAGCGCCACGAGGCTGGACGTGAAGATTTGACCGGTCCGGAATCCGCCGCGCTTCTGCGTCAGTTTGTCCCCGGTTTCCGGGTCATGCCGGGAGGTGAGCGCGTAGGCCAGCCGCGTGCACAGGTACGCCACAGCGCCTGCGATGATAGGCGCAAAAATCGCGGGAAGAATAACCTTCTGCAGAAGCGACTCGAAGTTGATCGAATGGATGCCGATGCCCGCGATCGCAGCCCCGATCAGGCCACCGAAGAGCGCGTGCGAGGAACTGGACGGCAGGCCTTTGAGCCAGGTGATCATGTTCCAGAGGATGGCGCCCATCAGCCCGGCGAAGATAATGTCCGGGGTGATCTGGACACCGTCCGCGCCTTCCTTGATGATGCCGCCCGAGACTGTCTTGGCGACTTCCGTGGAGAGGAACGCTCCCACAAGGTTCAGCACCGCCGCGAGGGCGACTGCTGTTTTCGGTTTGATGGCACCGGTCGCGATGGGGGTAGCCATGGCGTTCGCGGTGTCATGAAATCCGTTGGTGAAGTCGAAGAACAGCGCCAGCGATATCACTAGCGCCACCATTACGGTGATTTCCACCTGTTGCCCAATCTGCAGTGTCCATGGTCAGCAGTTCCACATCCCCGGTGCCGCGTGCCCACCACTCACATACGGTGTCTATCCCGATGGACTCGCAGTGGTCACTTAAGCAGCTTGAAACCTTATCGATGGTACGTGGGAAATACGGCCGGGCAAAACGTGCCAGAAGACCCTAAATTCCGGCCGCCGGTCCGATGGGCGGCATTCATGGTGGCGGTGCGATGCGCCTCACAGCGGGCTTGGCGGAATACGCCCGGCCCGCGGCGGCCCGCTAGACGGTCCGGCGGACGTCCGGCGCCGGGCCGGCGTCGAGCATCGAAGCTATCCTGTCCTCAAGCGCGGCGAGCGTGGCCTCCGGCAGCACGATGAGCCCGTCGAGTTCGTGGCGGGCGCGCCTGTACGCCGTCTGGCGCTCGGCGGGAGTCGCGGCCGCGTCTGAGGCGATCCGCAGGAGCTTCCGGGCAGTCTCCAGCCGCTGGCGTTCCGGCCCGGTGAACTTGCTGTCCCTGATCCGCTTGGCTTCCCGTTCGGCCACGTCGAATGCGAGCTCAAAACTGGTCACGGCCGCCCGGTACTCCGCAAGCCGTGCGGCGGTTCTGACGTCGCCGGGGGCGGCGGGCCGCAGCCCGTCGGCCTCACGCTTGGCCCGCAGGAACGCCACGGTGAGGGGCTCGCGGACATCCGTCATGACCGGAAAATCGATCAGCTTCCCCACGTCGAGTTCGTAGTCCAGCCAGCGCCTGTTGACGGCGTCGTGCGCCTTCATGAGGCCCAGCACATCGGCCTGGCTGGCCTGCTCTGCCTGCGCCGCCTGGTTCTTGAGCGTGTAGAGCTCCACCCGGCGGCGGTGCCGGCGTTCAGCGGCTTTAGACCAGGACCGCGCCCACCCGCCGGCCAGCCCGCTCAGGGGAAAGACGAGCCACCAAAAGTGGGTGACAAAATTGAAGAAGGGGTCCACTGGATCATCCTCCCATCCGTTGGCGGCGGCGAAAAGCCCCCTCCTCGGACCCGGGCTTCCTGCCAGTCCCGGGCCGGTCCTGAACAGCGGATGCCCTGCGGGGCGTCACTCCCCGTGCTTGACCCGGTGCACCCGCGTGACGATGGTGGGGCACGGCAACTGCAGCAGGACGGCATGCGCCGTGGAGCCGAGCACCGTCCGGGAGAACCCGCCGCGTCCGCGGCTGCCGATCACCAGCAGCCTGGCTGCGGCGGCGATATCCACAAGGGCCTTTGCCGGTTCGGTGTTCGTTTCCAGGCGCTGCCGAACCGTCATGTCCGGATACTTGTCGCCGAGGCCCGCGACCGATTCGGCGAGCACTATCCGGTCCTCTTCGACCATGCTCTCGGCGAGGCCGCTGGAGGGCAGCTGTTTCTCGACCCACCGGGCCGGCTTCTTGAAGGCGAGGACCACGGTGAGCTCGTCTCCGCCCAGGTCCGCTTCCTTGGCCGCGAAGGCGACGGCCTGCAGCGACTCCTCCGAACCGTCCACGCCGACTACCACGCCCTTGGCCCCGGCTGCCGCTTTGGCGGGTATGACCGCTACCGGGCATTCCGAGGCGGAGACAACCTGCAGGGCACGGTCAGTTATGGGACCGCCGTCCAGCCAACGCTTGTCGTGTCCTCCGACCACCACGATGGCTGCCTCCTTGGACACCTCCCGCAGCACCGAGCCTCCGCTGCCATGACGAAGCTGGATGTCCACCTCGACGTCCGGGGCCTGCACGCTGGCGCTTGCCCGGGCTTGTTGAAGCAGGTCCATCCCCGCATCCCGGATGATCTCGTGGTATTGGAAATCCGGCGACATCCAGCGGTCGTCCACCGCGTGGACGACGATGACCGGCAGCTTGTTCCGGGCGGCCCGTTCAAGAGCCCAGGTCAGTGCGGCTTCGCTGCCCGCAGAGCCGTTGAAGCCGACGACGATTGCATTGCTCATCCTGAATCCTGCTCTTCTGAAGTGAAGTGATGGTTAGGCACCGCATAAGCCGACAAGTCCCCTGACACTTCAGTGTGCTCCGCCTGCCAAAAGCCGACTTAGGGCCTTAAGCCCCTCACTTGCCATCCTTGGGCGCGCGTAGCGTCGCACCGGAGCCCCGAACATCCTGAGGAACCGCCATGGACAGCCTGTCACAGCCCGGGAATACGGCCGCCGACGCCGGAGGGCTCCGGCTGGCAGGGGCTCTCAGCGGCCTTCTGTCCGCCGCCCTGGGCGTGGCCGGAGGGATGCTCGAAGGCGCGCTTTCGGGCCCATGGCCGGGTGCCGCGGACCCGGGCTACCCTGATTTCCTCCTTGAGAACCGGACCCTGATCCTCGCGCAAAGCATGCTTTTCGTCTTCAGTTCAGCCGTGCTGCTCTGGTTTCTGGCGTATGTCCGGGCGCATCTGTTGCGCACCGAGAAGGCGCCGGGCACGCTGTCCGGGCTCGCCTTCGCCGCCGGAGTCCTGGCCGCGGGAATGAACATCCTCGGACAGGCCGCCCAGCTGACTCTGACGCTGCCCTCGCAGTCCCGGATTCCTCCCGAAGTGGCCGCGGCGGTGGCCGACCTCTGCCTCGTCACCCTGAACCTCGCTAACCTGCCGGCGGGTGTCATGTTCCTGGCGATCGCAGTGTTGTCCCTGCGGCTGCAGGCCTTCCCGCGCTGGCTTGGCTGGATAGCGGCCGTGGCGGCCCTGTCATCGTTCGTCTCGACGCTGTCCCTGATCCCGGTGGAGGGGCCGTTGTCCCCGCTGGGGCCCGCGACGACGGCGCTGCGCCTCGTGCCGCTGCTCTGGTACATCCCCGCCGCCGTCGTGATGATCCGGTACGAGACGGGCCGGCGCCGTCACCGCATGCCGCCTGAAAGGGACAGCCTGGGCAGCGTCCGTCCCGACGCTATTGGGCCCGACGGACTGCCGCCGGAATCCACACCTGCCTAGAATCCGGTGGGCTCGGTCTCGAACTCCGGTTCCCGGGGCGGTCCCTCATGGTGCACCGGACGCAGTGCGGCGGTGTGTTCAAGCCAGATGAGGGCATCGTAGCGCTCCCCCATCCTGGTCGGGACATAGTTTCCGGCTTCCCTTTCCGGGTGGTAGACGACGCCGATAGCCCGGTGCCCGAGCCGTGTCGAAAGCCACGGCCCGCTCCGGTCGTCGCCGAACTCCAGCACTGACGGCACCCCGAGGGCCTGATGCAGGAAGTCTTCGTGGCTGCCCGGACGGGCTTCCGGCACTGTAAGGATGCGCTCGGGGCGGCCCCACCCGTCGGAGGCGATCACGGAGCCGCGGTGGGCTGCGAAGCCGACCAGCAGCACCCCTTCGCCCGCGTGGCGTTCGCGCAGCAGCTGCCCGACGTTGACCAGGCCGTCCTGCGCCATGTCGGTGGCGCGGGCATCCCCGATGTGTGTGTTGTGTTCCCAGATCAGGCCCTTCGACGCCGGCCCGAGGTGCCTGCTGACCCGGTCGATGGTGTCCGCCATGTGGTGGTCGCGGACGTTCCAGGACTGCCGGTCGCCGCGGACCATGATGCGGTAGTAGTGCTCCGCGTTTGCCGCGACTTCGGCGTTCTGGACGGCGTCGAAGGCGTCCTCCTCATGGGGGCCAGGGCTGAAGACCCGGTTCCTGACCTCGGTCAGGAGGGCCACGACGTCGGGCTCGCAGGACTGCGGCACCAGCCGCGTGCTCCAGGCGTACTGGTGCGGGTCCTCGTGGTGGGGCAGGAAGCACTGCCAGGCGCGCTCGGCCGCGGGCACGGCGTCGGGAACGTTCTCCTGCAGCCAGCCGATGATTTCGCGCAGCGAATCCCAGAGCGAGTAGACATCCAGGCCGTAGAAGCCGACCCGCTTATCCAGGGGCCGGCCTGCGTTCCAGCCGCGCAGCCAGTCCAGGAACGCCGCGACTTCCTCGTTGGCCCACATCCAGGTCGGCCAGCGTTCGAAGCCGGCCAGCAGTGCGTGGACGCCCTGGTCCTTCCCCTCCTGGCCGCGGACCCAGCGGTTGATGCGCCAGCAGTCGGGCCAGTCTCCTTCCACCCCTATCCAGTTGTAGCCTTCCTCCGTGATGAGCCGCCTGCTGAGGGTGTCGCGCCAGGTATAGAACTCGTGCGTGCCGTGCGACGCTTCGCCGATGGCCACGAAGCGGCAGCCGGCTGCGCGCCGTACGAGGCCGTTGAGATCGCGATCGGTTTTCAGCGGCCGGGCGAGATCGTGGATCTCCTTCAGCACGGTGGTCCGGGTGACACCGTTGGAGTTCATCGCGGTTCCTCGATGTCGATCGTCTCCAAGTGCTCGGGCACCCGGGCCCGCCAGCCGAGTTCGCGTTTGATCCGGCTGCGCAGGGCATCGGACGCGTCAGGGTCACCGTGCGTGATGTAGGTCATGCGGGGCTCCTTTGCTGCCGCTTTCATCCACGCGATGATGCCGTCGGCGTCGGCATGCGCGGACAGGCTTTCCATCTGGATGACTTCCGCCCGCACCTTGATGTCTTCCCCGTAGATGCGCAGCTCGCGTTCGCCGGCGGCCAAGGTGGCCCCCCGGGTCCCGCCGGCCTGGTAGCCGCTGAGGATGATGGCGTTTTTCGGATCGGGGCCGTAGGCCGCGACGTGGTGCAGGATCCGTCCGCCGGTCAGCATGCCGCTGGCCGAAATGATGATCATGGGTCCCCCGCGCAGGTTCAGCAGCTTGGACTCGTCCACCGTGCGGGTGAGCTTGGCCAGCTTGTACATTTGCCTGTATTCCTCCGGCTTGAGCCGGTGTTCCTCGGGATGACGCTGGTACATTTCCGAGGCATCGATCGCCATGGGGCTGTTCAGGTATACCGGGATGGGGGGAATCGCGTCATTTCGGAGGAGCCGGGACAGGTACAGCATGAGCGTTTCCGCCCGGCCGACGGCGAACGCGGCGAACATGATGACCCCGCCGCGTTTCGCGACACGGTTGATGATCTCCCCCAGTTGCTTCTCCGGATCCTCGGTGGAGTGTTTCCGGTTGCCGTACGTGGACTCGGTCACCAGGACGCCCGTTTCGCCGAGCGGCCGGGGCGGGTACATGAACGGGTCATCGGCGCGGCCCAGGTCCCCGGTGAAGTGCGCGGAATGCGAGCCGAGCCGGACGTGGACCTGGGCCGCCCCGAGGATATGCCCGGCGGGTACGAGCGTCACTTCCACGCCCCCGCCGAGGTCAAGGGGATCGTCAAACCCGCACACCTTGAAACTGTTGAGGGACCTGACGGCGTCGGCGGCCGTGTAGAGCGGCAGCGCAGGTTCATGCGCGGACGATCCCCGCTGTGAGGCATAGCGGGCTTCCTCCTCCTGCAGGTGGCCGCTGTCGGGCAGGAGGAGTTTGCAGAGATCTGTGGTGCCGTCGGTGGCGTAGACGGGGCCGCCGAACCCGTCCCTGACCAGGGCCGGGACGTAGCCCGTGTGGTCCAGGTGCGCATGTGTCAGCACCACTGCATCAATGGACCGGGGCGGCACCGGGAACGGCGCCCGGTTGCGCTCGCGGCTGCGCTTGTAGCCCTGGAAGAGCCCGCAGTCCACCAGCACGCGCCTGCCGCCGGCGTCGATCAGGTAGCGGGAACCGGTGACTGTGTCGGTGGCACCCAGGAACTTCAGGCTCGGCTGCTGGTGTTTCATGGCGCTCCCGTGGACCTCTACCCCGTAGATCTTTGCATTGCCCGGCCCAGTGAAATGCGCGGACCTGCGGCTCGCGGTGTACGCCCCAGCCTCCGCCCGGGCCTGCCGGGTGCCAAGGGCCAAAAGTCACCTCCGGGCACGCACCGCCTACCGCCACTGCGGTGCTCCCGTGAGGCGGATCCGTGCGGGCCGCCCCGGTAGGATTTCTTGACGGGCCCTGCCGGGCCTGGAGCCGGCAACCCGGCGCAGCCCAGTGGCAAGGACAAACCATGAGCACCAGATCCGCGGGGCCCCTGCGTCCCGAACGCCCGTGGACCCGCCACTACAGCCCCGGAGTTCCCGCCGATCTCAAGCTCCCCGAAGGGTCCCTTGTCGACCTCATGGACTCGTCCGTCCGGCGCTACGGCAACAAGACCGCGCTGGAATTCTTCGGCGCGCGCACCAGTTACCGCGAACTTGGCGCTTCCATCAGCAGGGCGGCCGCGGGCCTGAAGGCGCTAGGCGTCCGGGCCGGTGACCGGGTGGCGCTCGTCCTGCCGAACTGCCCGCAGCACATCATCGCGTTCCACGCGGCGCTGCGCCTGGGCGCCGTCGTCGTCGAACACAATCCCTTATATACAGACCGCGAGCTTCGCCATCAGTTCGAGGACCACGGCGCCACCGTCGCCATCGTCTGGGACAAGGCCGTTGACAAGGTCCGTCAGCTGCCGGCCGACGTCGGGCTGCAAAGCATCGTCTCCGTTGAACTGATTCCGGCGATGCCGTTGCTGCAGCGGATGGCGCTGCGGCTCCCCGTGCCGGCAGCCCGCGCTGCCCGGGCCGCCTTGGCAGCCGGCAAGCACCCGCCCCGGCCAAAGGCGCAGCCGGCACCGCGGACCGTGCTGGCGTGGAAAGAGCTCCTTGCCGCCGGCGGGCTGAAGAAGAGGCATCCGCGCCCGGCCGCCGGTGACCTGGCTGTCATCCAATACACCAGCGGCACTACGGGCCGGCCCAAAGGCGCCATGCTAACCCATGCCAATCTGCAGGCCAATGCCGCGCAGGGCCGCGCCTGGGTGCCCGGGCTCAAGGACGGCCGGGAAACCGTGTACGCGGTGCTGCCCATGTTCCACGCCTACGGGCTGACGCTGTGCATGACGTTTGCCCTGAGCATCGGTGCGAGGCTGGTGCTGTTCCCCAAGTTCGACGTCGACCTTGTGCTGAAGGCGCACAAGAAATCGCCCGCCACGTTCCTGGCCGCGGTGCCGCCGATCTACGACCGGATCGCCGCAGCAGCCGCCGAGCGCGGTATCGCGCTGGACAGCATCCGGTTTTCAATCTCGGGGGCGATGAACCTGCCGACGGCGACCGTGGAGACGTGGGAAAAGGCGACCGGGGGCTACCTGATCGAGGGCTACGGGCTGACGGAAACCTCGCCAATCGCCCTGGGCAACCCGTTCGGGCCCAGCCGGAAACCGGGAACAGTGGGGGTGCCGTTTCCGCTGACCGACATTCGCGTAGTGGACCCGCGGAACGTTCTCCTGGACCGTCCCCCAGGCGCGGAGGGCGAGCTCTTGATCCGGGGTCCGCAGGTTTTTGCCGGCTACTGGAACCGGCCAAAGGAGACAGAGGAAGCACTGCTGGAAGGCGGCTGGTTCCGCACGGGTGACATTGTCTCGGTGGACAAGGATGATTTCGTGACCGTTCGGGACCGGATCAAGGAACTCATCATCACGGGCGGCTTCAACGTCTCCCCCACGGAGGTCGAAGACGTCCTGTCCGAATACCCTGGCGTCAGGGACGTGTGCGTGGTGGGACTTCCCCGCCCGGGCGGCGGCGAAGACGTGGTGGCCGCCGTCGTGGCATCCGCGGGGGCCGGCATCGACCCGGAGGCGCTGCTGGCGTTCGCGCGGGAGACCCTTGCCGCGTACAAGGTCCCGCGCCGCGTTGCAGTGGTGGACGAGTTGCCGCGTTCGCTGATCGGTAAGGTCCTGCGCCGCGAGATCCGGGACACACTTGTGGCCGGCCGGTAGCGTTCCCCTTGCTCCGGCCGGCCACTGGTGCGGTCAGTGCCCGGTCTCCTCAGTGCCCGGCGTCGTTGTTGTTGTGTCGTGGCTGCCGGCGTCCTCGTGGGCGGCGTCGTGGCTGCCCGCGTCCTCGTCGGCGGCGTCGTGCGAGTGCGTCCCCGGAGACGGCTCAGGCTCGGGTGCCGGTTCCGGCTCGAGGGACATGTCCACTCCCTCGCCCGTGGCCGAACGGGGAGCCAGCGCCACGTCCGCGGGCTCGACGCCGGCGCCGCGGGCCATGCCGATCCGCACGGATTCCACCAGCAAGTCGCTGAGCAGAGGTCCCGTATAGGTGACCTTCAGGGCTCCGCTGTCCAAGGTGGTGCCGTAGTTCCCGAGCGCGTCCGTGAGAATGCCTTCCTCGGCGATGGAAGCCGCCAGGGCTGCCGGATCGGTGGCAGCGACGCTGAACTGGAGGTCGTGGACCAGGACTGAGGTGACGTGGACATGCTCCACTCCCGGGTAAGTGCCCTCCGGGCCGAAGGCGAGTTCGGCCAGCTTCTCCGCGTCCTCGCCCGTGCTTCCGGCCGGAAGCACCAGGATCAGTTCCGGCGCGAGGTGCTCCAGGATCGCTGGTTCGAGCACGTTCGGGGGGATGTCGGATAGGACGATGCCGCTCGCAGCCGCTGTCTGCTCGAGCCGTACGCGTGGCGGGCCCGGCTCGGCGCCTGCGGCGGGGTGGACGGCAATGACGGCGCGCCGCCGCACCATCAGCCCGTCGTGGCTCACGGCCGGGCGGCCGTTGCCTACGTCTGTCCCGGTCTCCAGCGAGACAGGCGCGGCGCTCTGCACGGCCAAGGCGGTCGGAGAGGAAGGTGCCGGTGACGGCGTTCCGCCGGTACAGGCGCTCAGCGCCAGCACGAGCAGGGTCGCGGCCCCCAGTTGGCCCAGGCGCCGCACGTCAGGTCCCCGCCGGGAATCCGGGCCGGTACACCGGCTGGAACGCGTCCAGAGGAGTAGTGTCCAGGACTGGCGGATCCGTGGTGACGGGGTCGTTGGTCCTCAGATCGCCCACGGAGAACTGCACCATCATGTCGTGGTCCTCGTGGACCAGGTTGTGGCAGTGGATCATGTAACGGCCACCTCCGTTCGCGCCTGGGTCGAATTGCATGAGCGCTGTGATGGACTCGTTCTCGCCGGCGTAGAAGACGTCCTTGGGGCCCTTTTCCCAGGCGAACGGCTGGCCGCCGTTGGTGTTCCTCCCGATGATTTTGGCGTCAATGAGGTGGATGTGCACCGGATGGAACCAGCCGCCGGACGCATTGATGATGGTCCATTGCTCGACGTCGAACGGCTGGGGATTGCCGAACAGCTTGGTGAACCCGGACTTCTCCACGTCGGCCCAGGTGACGCCGTTGACGGTCCATTGTCCGTGATCCCGGAAAAATTTCAGCTCGCGTTTGGCTTTGACCATCGCCGGCGTCAGGCTCATGGTGGGAATGGCGCCCAGAGACGCGTTGACGGCCCCGCCGTCGTCCAGGGTGGCCGGGATGCTGGAAATGGAGCCGGCCCCCGACCCGGAGTCCGCCACCACCTGGAATCGCATGATTTTGTTCGTGTTGGCGAAGTCGATGTTGTTTTTGTTGCTGAGGTTGCGCAGTTCGATCAGCTGCCCGGTCCGGTATTTACGGAAGTCGATCAGCACCTCGTAGCGTTCCGCCGTGCCCTGCCGCCAGGATTTGACGGCCTGCACTTTCGGCGTCATGCCGCCGTCGGTGCCAACCACGTAGACGGGGTCACCGGTGGAGAGCGTGGGCCGGTAGGAGCGCGAGATGGACGCATCGAGCACCCGGAAGCGGTAGATCCGCGGCTTGACCTTCATGGTGGGCCAGGGCACGCCGTTGACCAGGATGATGTCCCCCCACAGGCCCTTCTGGTCGTTGTCGTTGTAGGCGAGGGAACCGTCGGCATTGAACATGGCGTCCGAGATCATCAGGGGCACGTCGAACTCGCCCTGCGGCAGCTGGGCACGCTCGAACTTGTCAGAGAGCGGATAGAAGCCGGCGAGTCCTGAGTACACGTTCTGGGCCGTGATGTGGTGCTTGTGGTCGTGGTACCAGAGCGTCCGGGACGGCTGAAAGTTGGGGTAACGGTAGTTCTTCACGTTCCCGGGGATGGTGATGTCGTTGGCGTACCCGTCATATTGGGGCAGCGACGCCGAGCCGTGCAGGTGGGTGACTGTATCAAAGCGGGCGGGCTGCACGAGCCCGGCGGCCGGCAGGGCGTTGCGGATCCGCACCTCGATCCGGGTGCCCTGGATGGCCCGGATGGTGGGGCCTGGAAAGATGCCGTTGTAGCCGGCCACGGTGGTGTTCAGCCCGGGCACGAGCTGGGCCTGGCCGAGCTTCTGGGTGAGGGCGTACCGGGCGAACGGCCGGGCCGGGTCGCCGCCGTCGAAGCCCGTCGCGAAGGGGACGAGCTCGGGCGGGCGGCGAAAGACGCCCGCGTAGGGAACAGGCTTGTTCTGAGGCGCAAGTTGGCTGGCGGTGAGGAGCGGTGTGCTCGGACCAGTAGTGGGAATGTCGTCGTCGCCGCCTTTGAACCCGGCAAGGCCGAGGGCGCCGACAGCGCCCAGTTTGAAGATCTCTCGTCGTGTAGTCATGGCCCCTCCAAGTGGGCAATAGAGCTGAATACAGTGTCGAAAAGTGAATTTCGAAGAATTGAGGAAGCCGGCTGGCGGGCCGCTGTGGGTCCGCCAGCCGGCGATCTCGTCGTGCTGTTGCAGTGCTGCTTGCTGTTACAGCCCTGCGCCCGTGGTGAACGTCCAGATACGGGTTGTCATCGGGTTACCGGCCAGGTCGCGGACGCCAGTGGTGCCACCGGTGACGGTGACCCGGTACTGGGTGTTCGCGAGGAGGCTGGTTCCGGGGTTGATCGTCAGCACCCTGGTGGTGCTGTTGAACGTGATCGCCGAAGCGACCGCCGCCCCGGTGGAGACCCGTTCAATCCGGACCTTGCCGGCAACTGCGAAGCCGGTAATGACCTCACTGAACGTGGCGGTCACGTTGCTGTTGCGCAGCACCCCTGTGGCTCCCGCGACGGGAGTCGTGGCGGTGATGGTCGGGTTGGGGCCCGTGGTGAACGACCACGTGCTGGTCGCCATCGTGTTGCCCGCGAGGTCACGGATCCCCACGAGGTTCACCGTGTACACGCGGTCCGCCAACAGCGTGCCGACCGGGTTCAGAGTCGCAACCCGGGTGAGCGTGTTGTAAGACACGACGGTGGGGATCACCGTGGTGCCGAGCCGCAGCTGGAACGTGGTTCCGCTGACTCCCGTCACCGCCTCGCTGAACGTTGCCGTCAGGTTCGCCGTCTGGCTGACGGAGAGTGCACCGGATGCCGGTGTCCGCGCTGTCACGGTGGGAGCCACGAATTCCGTCCGTGGTGTCACCGCTGCCGTGCGGGCCGAGAATCCGCCCGTACCGGCCACGTTGACGGCGGCGACGTCGAACGTGTACGCCGTCCCATTGGTGAGGCCGGTGACGACGACGTTTCCGACGTTTCCGGTGACCGTCGTACTTATCAAGGCAGTTCCGGCGAAGGCCCTCACTCTGTAACCCGTGATGGGGGATCCGCCGGTGGACCCCGGGGTCCAGGTCACGGACGCCGAAGCGTTCCCGGCCGTGGCCGTCCCGATGGTCGGCGCTCCCGGTGCGGTGGTAGCCGTCGGGCTCACCGTGTTGGACAGCGCCGAGAACGGGCTGTCACCGAGGGCGCTGTTGGCCAGAACCTGGAACCTGTACTGCGATCCGTTGGTCAGGCCGGTCACCACCAGGCTGGTGGCGCCTGCCGGGGCGGTGCGCAGGGCACCGACCTGGACGCCGGCCGGATTCGTCGTCACGTCGAGCACCTTCACGGAGAAGGCGCTGGCCGTTCCGACGGTCGGAGCCGTCCAGTTAACCGTGGCCTGGCCGGCGGCGGCGGTTGCCGTGCCGATGACCGGAGCGTTGGGCGCAACGGTGTCAGAGAACTGCAGGAGCTCGATGTTGCGGACAGTGTCCGTGCCATCGGCGCCGACRTTGTCAACCACCGTAGTGGTCGAGCCTGCCGAGCCCAGGGTGGCGCCGGCAGGGGTGGTCGTGACGGTGTAGTCGGCCTGCGGGCCGGTGAAGACGGCCCTGTCGGATCCGCCGGAGCCGGTCAGGATCTCACGGACGGCCACGATGTTTCCGGGGTCGACGGTGCCGGCAAAGACGGCTTCCTGAAGTGTCGGTCCGGTAAGCGCACCGGCGCCGTCACGAAGATACCGGCTGGCCATGGCGCTTTGGCCGGATCCGGTCACCGCTGCACTGCCGATTTCCGTCGACGGGTCAGCTGCGTTCGTCCTGACGCTCAGGCGGACGTTGAAGTAGGCGTCACCGTCGATGATGTCGTCTCCGCCACGTCCCTCGATCAGGTCGCTGCCGCCGCCGCCAAGGAGGATGTTGCCATCGCCCCAGACGTTCGCGCCGCTCAGAAGCGGGCAGTCGCCCGATGCCGACTGGGCCACGACGGTAGCCAACGGGGTGTTCAACGCCGGCACCAGCGCATCAAGACCGGCAATACGGTCAAGGCCCGCCTGGTCCAGCACGTCGCACCCGATGAACCCGGCGCCACCCACGGCACTGGGAACCACGCTGTCACCACGGATGGTGTCGTTGAGTTCCGCGCCGGACAACGCCTCGACCTCGTTGAACTTGTCCCTGACGCCGACCTGGAGGATATCCAGCGGCGGGATCGGGAGAGCCAAGTCAAGGTCCTGCGGCTGTGGATCACCGACGCCGATTTCCCAGTCATAACCTGAAGCGCCAGCGACCTTCTCGATGCCCGGACCTGCGACACCGACGTCATCGCCGCCTTCCATGTCGTAGTCGTCGTCACCGCCCTGTCCGATCAGGATGTCGTGTCCGGGCTTTTGGGAGTCGTCCAGGAAGAACAGGTTGCCGCTGTCCCCTTGCATGAGGTCCGGCTGATCACCACCCTCTTCCCAGTCATTGCCGCTGTCGCCGAAGGCGGCGTCAAGGCTTTGACCGAGCATGATGAAGTCGTCACCCTCACCACCGAAGGTCTCGTTGGCGTTGGCACCACCGTTCGTGAAGTCCTTGCCATCACCGCCCATGATGATGTCCAGGCCCGGTCCGGTGTCGATTGCGTCGTTACCGGGACCGCCCTTCAAGACATCGTCGCCGGCAACGTCGGTGATGATGTCGTTGCCTTCACCACCGAGCGCGACGTCGGCTCCGTCACCACCTTCGATGATGTCGTTGCCGAGTCCACCCCAGAAGGTGTCGCTGTCGTTACCACCGAAGATGCGGTCCACGCCGGCAGTGCCGTTGTAGACGCTCTGGCCGTTGATCCCGGAGGGATCGACGGTGTTCCGCGCACGGTACTTGATGGTGCCGTCGGACATGCGGATCAGCAAAGCCGGCTCGCTGCACTCCGACTGCAGGTCGTCCGCTACGGTGTTTCCGAAGGACGCAAAGCCGGCAGCGGTGCCGGCAAGGTTCTTCAGCTCGAACTTGCAGTCCGCCGTGGCGAATGCATCGGCCTTCAAACTGCGAACGTTCGTGTTGCGCATCATCAGTTCGGAGAACGAGTTGCCTTCGAGCTGCGTCCTCAGGTTCATGCCCGGGGTGCGGGCCAGGTAGTAGAGGCGGTCGCCGTTCTGCAGCTCGGTCAGCTGGTTCTCGAACACGTAGTTGAAGGTGCTGCCCAGCAGGCCACCGAACACAACCGTTTGCTCCGCGAGTCCGCCGACCCAGAGGTCGACGTTGTCGAGGCCGGTGATCGACTGGGTGCCGTTGTTGGCCCAGGCGTCCGTGCTGTTCATGAACGCCGCGGCGTCAGCAGGGGCGACATCACCAGCAATGGGGTTGGGGTTGACGATCAACCGTGCAGCCTCGCGCTTGCCCGCCAGCGTCGTCGCGCCGGTGATGGACGGGTGCTGACCGTAGGCAGCCACGAAGTTAGTCAGCGACTCAGGGTGCTTGAGGCCCTCCCCGAAGTCGATCCAGTTGGTGTAGGGCTTCAACTGGGCGTCGTTCGTCGAGTTGAAGATCTCCCGGCGAAGCTGGTTCAGCCGCGGGATACCCTCGGACCGGGCCCGCGTCATGTTGATCGTCGGCAGGTCCAGTGGCAGGCCCAGCAGGTTGTTGCGAAGCGTGTCGGTCACGAACTCATCGAGCTCGTTGCCGACCTGATCCGACATACCCATGATGACGCTGCCCGCAGCCTCCTCGGAGGTGAGCGAACCGGCAGGGCCGCCATTGGTGTACTCCGGAGGGTTGAGGAACCCGTTGAGCAAGGAGATGTCGTTCTGACTCCCCAAGATGTCATCGGAGGTGCCGAACTGGTTGTCCGGACCGGGGCGGTCCTCGTTCCTGCGCGAGATCGTCTCGGTGAGCATAGAGTGACCGAAGCGGTACACGGCGTGGGCAAACTCGGCCTTGATGGCCGGGTTGAGCTCCGTCTGAGTGAACGCAAACGGCTCGAAGGGGTTGATCGCAGGCTGGATCTTGCGGGCGAATTCCTCGAAGACCAGGTGCTGGTATTCCATTTCGGTGATGAACCGTGCCGCCTGGAAGAGGCGCTCACCGTTCCAGCCGTCTGCACCGGCCGCCAACTGCCATTGGGCCAGAGCCGCCGTGCCGCTGGCGGAAGTATCGTTCGTCAGCACGGTCTTGATATTGCCGACGAGACGGTCGTGCTCAGAGTGGAAGATCTGGTGGATGGTGGTGAGACCGATGTTCTCGTTGACCCGCCCGTCACCGGCGATGAAGTGCGCATTGAGCATCTCGTCGTCGTAGGTCCCGGCCGGCTGGTTGGCAAAATCTGCCGAGGCCGTGTTGTCAGCGTCCGGGGTGGGCGCTACGGGAGGCGTGGCCGGGTTGTTGTCAGCGTCCCGCGGTGACGGGTCGGCGTTGTGCGCGATGTCCGTCAGGAACGGCGTGTCGAAGTACCGCACGTTTGCCGGCACCGGCACGGGCGTGACCGTGTTTCCCTCTACGAGGCCGGTCTGGGTGACGTACTGCGGCAGCCCGCGCAGGGGTCCGGGGATGAACTTGCCATACGCGTCCGCTGCGATCATCGGGATGTTGGTGACGTCCTTGTCCTCGAGCTTGAGACCGAGGAAGATCGCCGCCTGGGACTTGGTCGTGGCCCACGTGGCCATGCCGTTCGCCGTCGGGCCGGCTGCGCCACCGAGCAGCTTGCCAGTGGAGACCGGCCTGCCGGCGGCGTTGTTGATGTACTCCCGCAGGAACACTTGGTGGGATGAGTGGGACGTGTAGGTCTGGGACTGGTCAACCCAGGGCGAGTCCGTGTTGGTCGCATTCTGGATATCGTCAGCACTCTCGTCGGCAGCGGTGGCGGGGTTGTCGCCTGTGACACCGTCCGGACCGGGCTGGTTCTGGCCCCGGGTCAGCACCATGAACCGCAGCTGCGGGGCCAGGTCGTCGGCGTTGCCGAGGATGTGGTCCGGGCCGGCGATGAGCGGATCATCGGCCTTCAGCGGAACGAAGACAGTGCCGCCGGACTTGACCGTCTGGTCTACGCCGTGGTCGAAAAACTGCCCGAACAGCGTGAAAAGCGAGTTGTAGGGCGGGGAAAGCCCGACGTCCGTGGTGACGTTCGGGATGAACAGGGTCTGATGCGACGGCACGCAGCCCGCAGGAACTTCAATGACCGGAGGTGTGGCGTTAGGCTGGGGATCCGTCGTGCACGGCACGACGCCCGTATTCCCCTGCGTCCTGACCGGGTTGCCGGCCGCTGCGACGGCGGCGGGGTTGGTGGAGGTCTGGTCCACAATCAGATTGCTGATGGTGCGGGGCTCGGAGTCGAAAACGTTGCCCTTCTTCTGCGCGTAGCTCGTCGAGCCTGCCGGGCCGAAGCCAGGGGGTACAGCCTCGGCGGCCTTGAACACGGGCGTGGCCAGGCGCGGGAACGTCTGGTCAGCAGCGCCGAACGTTTCCTGGCCTGGCTGGAGGTTGTTGCACGAGCCGTCCACTGTCCGCAGGCCCTGGGAGACGAGAGGGCTGGGGATTTGGTTGGGGCCGGTGCCAATCAGGGCACCGCACGGGCCGGTTGCCGACGTCGTGTTGGCGACGTGGGCCTCGGCGATCTTGATTTGCTTGAGAATAAAGGCCAGATCGGACGGGGTGATGGTGAAGCCTGCGCCGACCGGCGCCTGCACGGCGCTGGCGCCAGGCGCCGTTGCGGTGAGTCCGACAAAACTGAGCAGGGTCATCGCTGTCCCTGCCGCTACTGCCCGGGTTGACCGGCTAAAGACACGTCTTTGGCCGCCAACCTTCCTGCATGCGAACAAATTCATTGCACACCTGCCTCTTAGAGTGAGTGATGGTGCAACAGTGCTTGGTGATTCCTTGGGGAAAACTGGGACGGGTGGGTAACTTAGGATCCGGACCACGGTCCGGCGTTTTTCGGGGCCTCCGGCCACCGGGATCGCGGGTTTGAAATACGCGCACCGACGCTTTGGGCTACTCGCCCCGAGGTCGACGGCGGCAACGTAGCCTACGCGGGAACTACGGCGCGGGCGTGCTGTCGGCGAATAACAGCCGGGTAACGGCTACCCCTGCAGGACCCGAATATTTGGCCTCTGCTACCTGAGGCCGGCGCACAGCAGGTCCCCAGCACGCGCCAAGACGGCGGTGGTATAAGGGGTGCGCACGGTGCCGGGCGGCACTCGGGACAGGGCCCCGGCCAATTGCTTGCGGCGCTCCGATCAAGCTGATAGGCCTGAAGGTATGGTGCATAGTGGCAGATCAGCACGCCGCCCCCTCCGGACGGTGGTTGAGGAAGGGAAGTTCACGTGACTCGCAAGACTCCTCACATCGAGGAACCGTCGGAGCAGGATCTCGTAGTCGGGGACGGGCCGAAGAGCTGGGCCGCCGGTGTCCCGGGCGTGTACCACTCCATGAAGCCGGCCATCGAGCAGATGGGGCTGAACCGGACCCGTAAGACCGTCATGGCCATGAACCAGAAGGAAGGCTTCGACTGCCCGAGCTGCGCGTGGCCGGACCCGCACCACCGCAAGGCGTTCGAGTTCTGCGAGAACGGGGCCAAGGCGGTGACTTGGGAGGCGACCCCGGTGGTGGTTCCCGAAACTTTCTGGGCCCAGAATTCCGTCAGCGAACTGCGCGGCCGGTCCGAGTACTGGCTTGGCATGCAGGGCCGGCTCACGGAACCGGTATACAAACCCGCCGGCGAGGACCACTACAAGGCGGTCAGCTGGGATGAGGCGCTCCGGCTTGTGACCGACAAGCTCAAGGGGCTGGACTCCCCCGACCAGGCGGCGTTCTACACGAGCGGCAGGACGTCGAACGAGGCCGCCTTCCTCTACCAGCTGATGGTCCGCGGCTATGGCACCAACAACCTGCCGGACTGCTCCAATATGTGCCATGAATCTTCGGGCTGGGCAATGGGCCAGACCATCGGCATCGGCAAGGCGACCGTCAGCTTCGACGACTACGCCCAAGCCGACCTGATCATTGTCATGGGCCAGAACCCGGGCACTAACCACCCCCGGATGATGACCGAACTCGAGGCGTGCAAGAACCGCGGCGGTGAGATCGTGGCCGTCAATCCCCTTCCCGAGGCCGGCCTGCGCCGCTATAAGAACCCGCAGGAGGTCAAGGGCGTGATCGGCCACGGCACGCAGATCGCGGACCAGTTCCTCCAGATCCGGATCGGCGGCGACATGGCACTGCTGCAGGCCGTGTCCAAGCGCGTGCTCGAGGCCGAGGCCAAGAACCCCGGCACGGTTCTGGACCACGCCTTCCTGGCCGAACACTGCGAGGGACTCGAGGAGCTTAAGGAGCACTTGGCCCGGCTGGATGAGCGCACGGTGCTCGAAGCCACGGGCCTGCGCAGCGAGGACATCGATGAGCTCGCCGCCCGCTACCTCAAGGCCGACAAAGTCATCATCACCTGGGCCATGGGCATCACGCAGCAGAAGAAGGCTGTCGCCACCATCAAGGAGATCATCAACCTCCTGCTGCTGCGCGGCAACATCGGTAAGCCGGGCGCCGGCGCCTCTCCCATCCGCGGGCACAGCAATGTGCAGGGCGACCGCACGATGGGCATCTGGGAGCAGATGCCGCAGTCCTTTATGGAAGCCCTCGGCAAGGAGTTCGACTTCGAACCGCCCCGCGAACACGGCACGGACTCCGTCGAGACCATCAACAAGATGCGCGCGGGCGAGATCAAGGTTTTCGTCGCCCTGGGCGGCAACCTTGTGGGTGCCATCTCGGACACGAATGCCGCCGTGGCTGCCATGGGAAACACGGAGATGACAGTCCAGATCTCGACCAAGCTGAACCGCTCGCACACTGTGACGGGCCGCGAGGCGCTGATCCTCCCCACGATGGGCAGGACCGAGATCGACATCCAGGAATCCGGACCCCAGTTCGTTTCCGTGGAGGACACTGTCTGCGCCGTGCACCCGTCATGGGGCAGCGTCGAGCCGGTGTCCCATCATCTGCTCTCGGAGCCGGCCATCGTGAGCCGGCTGGGCAAACTCCTGGTGGGCGAGAAGATCAAGGCCGACTGGGACGGGTTTGAGAAGAACTACGACCTCATCCGCGATCACATTTCGCGGGTGGTGGGCGGCTGCAAGGACTACAACGAACGGATCCGGCAGGAAGGCGGATTTGTCCTCGCCCACGGTCCCCGCGACTCCCGCACCTTCCCCACGCCCACCGGCAAGGCCGTGCTGACTGCCAATGATCTCGAACTGGTCCAGCGGCCGGAGGGAACCCTGATCCTGCAGAGCATGCGCTCCCACGACCAGTTCAACACCACCATCTACTCGCACAACGACCGCTACCGGGGCATCAAGAAGGGCCGCCATGTGGTGTTCGTGAACCCTGACGACATCGCCGAACTCGGCCTTGCGGACGGGCAGTACGTGGACATCCGCGGCGTGCACGACGACGGCGAGGAACGCATAGTGCGCAAGTTCCGCGTGGTGTCGTATCCCACGGCACGCGGCTGCGCGGCCGCCTACTACCCCGAGGCCAACGTGCTGGTGCCGCTGAACCACACGGCCGAGGGCAGCAACACTCCGGTTTCGAAGGCGGTCATTATCCGGCTCGAGCCGAGCCTGGACCAGACGCCCGACGGCGCGGCAACACTCCCTGCCGGGGTGGCCTCACCCTAGGCACACGCCGCTAGGCACACGCCAGTCGCCGGGGCCGGGGCCACGGGACCTGCCCCACCCCGGCCCCGGCGACTGGACATGACACCAGCATGCCCATCCCTGAGCCCCACCGTGGAGCATGTCCCGTGCTGCCGGCGCGGGCGCTACTCCGTTACTCAGTTACTGCGCGACTCAGCTACTGCGCTACTGCGCTACTGCGCTACTGCGCTACTGCCTTACTGGGCCCTCTTGGCCCAGCCTTCCTCGTCCGGGCCGCCGGACTCGCCGTGCTCGCAGAGCTCAATGACTTTGTTCGACGCGGCGTGCACGGCCTCCTGCGTGCCCTTGCGGCCGTTGGTGGACGCGGTACCGGCCGCGTAGCCCACAATGAACGCGCTGATGGCGTCCGCATGCGGCCCGACGGCTTTAACGGATTCGTCCGCGACCTGGACGATCTTTTCGTGGTCGACTTCCAGGTCAAGGATCTGCAGCGCCTGAATCAGCCGGCTGCTCCAATGCCGCAGCGAGCTGTCTTCGTCTCGGGACAACGTCATTGCTCCTCCTTCTCGCAGGGTGAATGGATCGTCTAACCCCTCAAGGGGTAGCACCCGCCCGGGCGTTGTGCAACGCGACACAGCGGCAGGCGCCTCAGCTCCAGAGCGCCACGTGGAACTTGGACCCCCGCCTCTCCAGCCCCCGCGAACCGCCGGGAGCGACCATGGCCGCGGTGGCGTCGGCGGTGCCGGCAAACCTTTGCAGGGTCCGCGCCATGGTGGTGGCCCGGCGGCGGTCCAGGGTACTGGCCCACCAAAGTCCGGAGACCGGCGTTCCGGCCACCGGCACGCGGACCAGGGCGCCGCTGCGAATTTCAGCCCGCACAATATGGCCCAGCGCCAGCATGGTTCCCTCGCCCGCCCTGACGGCGGCGAGCGCCTCTGTCTCGCTGCTCAACCGGACGATCTCCGGCGCCACTGCCTGGGACGCCAGCCAGCGGCCCTCCTCGCTGGCCGCCTGGACGCCGGCGGGACCGGCAAACCAGGGCCTGCGCAGCAGTTCAGCCAGCGCTACCGGTCCGTGGAGGGCGGCGAGCGGATGCCCGGCGGCCGCCACAACAATCCGCTGGTACCGCAGGAACGGGGCGGAGTCGATGCCGAGGTCGCCAGTACTGTTGGGAAGGCCGCCGTTGCGGACGGCGGGCCGGGCTCCCAAGGCGATGTCATAGACGCGTTCGCGCATCAGCGAGGCAATGTCCTCGGCCTCCTCCACCACCACGTCGACGGAGGCGCCGGGAACCCGGCGGGTGAAAAGGTCCAGCAGGCGCCCGGCCGCGTGTTCGGCAAAGGGCGCCGTCGCCACGATATTCAGGCGTCCGGTCTCGGTCTGGGCATGCGCCACCTCCCACCGGGCCTGATCCGCCAGTCCCACGATGTCCTGGGCGTGTTCGGCGAGGGCCCGGCCGCCGGGAGTCAGCGCAATCCCGCCGTGGGCGCGCACGAAGAGCGGGTCGCCCAGATCCTGCCTGAGTGCGGCAAGCGCCGTCGAAACGGCCGGTTCGCTGACTCCGAGGTGGACTGCTGCGGCGTGAAGAGAGCCCAGCTTGGCCACCAGGGCGAACGTCCGCAACTGTCCCAATGTCATCGCCACGGCTTCATAACCTTTCGCTTATGACGATATTGACAGCCCACTCAGGCCGGGGCAAGACTGACCTCAATCCGGCGCTAAGCAGCCGCTGCACCATGCCGCCGGCCATTCGGAGTGAGGTAGGGACTATGCAGATTCCGGCTCCATTTGACTACGTGCGCGCCACCACCGTGGACAACGCCCTGGAACTTCTCGCCCGGTACGGCCCCGAATCCCGGGTGGTGGCCGGCGGCCACAGCCTCCTGCCGATGATGAAGCTTCGCCTTTCCCGGCCCGAATGGCTGATCGACATCAATGACCTCTACGAGCTGGATTTCATCCTCCGTGACGGCAACAAGCTAAGGGTGGGCGCCATGACGCGCCACACCACCTTGCTGGAGTCGGACGAGGTCGCCGCGCTGTTCCCCATTGTGCGGGACGCCGAATTGGTGATCGCCGACCCCGTGGTGCGCAACCGCGGCACGATCGGCGGCTCCCTCTGCCAGGCCGATCCCGCCGAGGACCTCTCCACCGTTTGTGATGTCCTGGCCGCCGAGGCAGTCATCCGCGGGCCACGCGGCGAGCGCATCCTGTCCATGTCCGAGTTCCACCGCGGACCTTATGAAACCGCGGTCGGACAGGATGAGCTGCTCTGCGAACTCAGGTTCGGCATCCGCCCCCGCTCGGGCAGCGCCTATGAAAAGGTCGAACGCCGGGTCGGCGACTGGGCAGTCGGTGCCGCCGGCGCCGCAGTCACCCTCGCCGCGGACGGGACCGTCGACGACGCCGCCGTCGGACTCACTGCGCTGGGCCTTGACCACCCGCTGGCCGAGGCCGCCGCGGCGCTCCGCGGCAGGCATCCGGACGAGGAGCTGTTCGCCGAGGCCGGCAGGCTGGCAGCGGCGGCCTGCGATCCGGTAGCGGACCAGCGCGGCCCGGTCGACTACAAACGGCATCTCGCCGATGAGCTCACCCGGCGGGTACTGCGGCGGGCCTGTGCCCGCGCCGCCCAGATGCAGGAAGGCTGAAACCGATGCAGATCAGCATGACCGTTAACGGCACCGACGTCACGAGCGAGATTGAACCCCGGGTGCTCCTGGTCCACTACATCCGCGAGGTCCTGGGCCTCACCGGTACGCACTGGGGATGCGACACGAGCAACTGCGGGACGTGTGTGGTCCTGATGGACGGTCAGCCCGTGAAGTCCTGCACCGTCCTGGCCGCCATGGCCGCGGGGCACGACATCCGCACCGTGGAGGGACTGGCCACCGGCGGCACCCTCGACCCCGTCCAGCAGGGCTTCATGGAGGAGCACGGGCTGCAGTGCGGCTTCTGCACCCCGGGGATGATGCTCACGGCCCGCGCGCTCCTTGATAAGAATCCGCACCCGGACGACGCCGAGATCCGGCGGGCCATTTCCGGGCAGATCTGCCGGTGCACGGGCTACGCAACGATCGTCCGCTCGGTGCAGTGGGCCGCCGCCCATCCTGCCGGCACTGGAGTGGAGGACGCAGCGGCCGCTGACGAAGTCCTGGACGGCACGGACACTGCCGTCCCGGATGTCGCCGCAGAGACAGCGAACACAGCCACGGAGGTGAAGGCATGACCGTCATCCATGACCGGCCGTCGAACCCGGCCGCCGGCGACGAGGACCGCCCGATCGGCTACGGCCGGATCCAGCGGAAGGAAGACCCGCGCTTCGTGCGCGGCAAGGGCCACTACCTGGATGACATCGTGCTGCCGGGTATGCTGCACGGGGCCATCCTGCGGGCTCCGGTGGCGCACGCCCGGCTCGTGTCCATCGACACCACCAATGCCCTGGCACACCCGAAAGTCGTTGCAGTCATCACCGGCAAGGACCTCCTGGGCCTGAATCTCGCATGGGCACCGACGCTCTCCGCGGATGTCCAGGCCGTGCTGGTGACCGACAAAGTCCGGTTCCAGGGCCAGGAAGTCGCGTTCGTCGTGGCAGAGGACCGCTACGCCGCCCGGGACGCCCTGGAGCTGATCGACGTCGAATACGATGTGCTGCCGCCGCTGGTGGACGCCCGCAAGGCGCTCGACCCGGACGCGCCGGTGATCCGCGACGAGATCGAGGGCCGGACAGACAATCGGATCTTCGACTGGGAGATGGGCGACAAAGCCGAAACCGATGCGGTGTTCGCCTCCGCCGATGTGGTGGTCAGCCAGGAGGTGGTGTACCCGCGCGTCCACCCCGCGCCGATGGAGACGTGCGGTGCCGTCGCCGACTTCGACGCCGTCAACGGCAAGCTGACGCTCTACGAGACCACGCAGGCCCCGCACGCGCACCGGACCTTGTTCGCGATCGTCGCCGGCATCCCCGAACACAAGATCAGGATTGTCTCCCCCGATATCGGCGGCGGCTTCGGCAACAAGGTCGGGATCTACCCCGGCTATATCCTCGCCGTCGTCGGCTCGATCGTCTCCGGCCGCCCGGTCAAATGGGTGGAGGACCGTTCGGAGAACCTGATGTCGACCTCGTTCGCCCGGGACTACATCATGCAGGGCGAAATCGCGGCGACCAAGGACGGCAAGATCCTGGCCCTGCGCACCCACGTGCTGGCCGACCACGGCGCGTTCAACGCCACCGCCCAGCCCACCAAGAACCCGGCCGGATTCTTCTCCATCTTCACCGGCAGCTACGACCTGATGGCTGCCCACTGCTCCGTCACTGGCGTCTACACCAACAAGGCGCCCGGCGGCGTCGCCTACGCTTGCTCGTTCCGCGTCACCGAGGCCGTCTATCTGGTGGAGCGGATGGTGGACATCCTGGCCCGCAAGCTGAACATGGACCCCGCCGAGCTGCGGCTCAAGAACTTCATCAAGCCGGAGCAGTTCCCCTATGCTAACAAGACCGGCTGGGTCTACGACTCGGGCAACTACGAGGCTGCCATGCGGCTCTCGATGCAGCTCGCCGGGTACGAGGACCTCCGCCGCGAACAGGCCGAAAAACGCGAGCGCGGCGAACTCATGGGCATCGGGGTGTCCTTCTTTACGGAAGTCGTGGGAGCCGGCCCCCGGAAGCACTTCGACATCGTGGGCCTCGGCATGGCCGACGGCGCCGAGCTGCGCGTGCACCCCACCGGCAAGGCCGTGGTGCGCATCTCGGTGCAGAGCCAGGGCCAGGGCCACGAGACCACGTTCGCCCAGATCGTGGCCGAGGAACTCGGCATCCCGCCGGAGGACATCGAGGTGGTGCACGGGGACACGGACCAGACCCCGTTCGGATTGGGCACGTACGGCAGCCGTTCGACGCCGGTCAGCGGCGGCGCCGTGGCCCTCGTCGCCCGGAAGGTGCGCGAGAAGGCGAAACTGATCGCCGGGGCCATGCTCGAGACCCGCCCCGAGGACCTCGAGTGGGAAAAGGGACGCTGGTTCGTCAAGGGCGACCCGAGCGTCGGCAAGACCATCGCCGAGATCGCCATGGGCGCCCACGGCACCGTTGCCTTGCCCGAGGGAGTGGACGGGAACCTCGACGCCGAGGTCACCTACGACCCGCCGAACCTCACCTTTCCGTTCGGCGCCTACATCTGCGTCGTGGACATCGACCCCGGCACGGGGCAGGTCAAGGTGCGGCGGTTCATCGCGGTGGATGACTGCGGCACCAGGATCAACCCGATGATCATCGAAGGCCAGGTGCACGGCGGACTGACGGACGGTGTCGGCATGGCCCTGATGGAGATCATCGAGTTCGACGAGGCCGGCAACTGCCTCGCCGGGTCCTTCATGGACTACCTGATCCCCACGGCCATGGAGGTGCCGGACTGGGAAACCGGGTTCACCGTCACCCCGTCCCCGCACCACCCGATCGGGGCGAAGGGCATCGGCGAGTCCGCCACAGTCGGCTCCCCGCCGGCGATCGTCAACGCCGTCGTCGACGCCTTGGCGCCGTTCGGCGTCACCCATGTGGACATGCCCTGCACCCCGGCCCGCGTCTGGGCCGCCATGCAGGGCCGGGCCAGGCCGCCGATCTGATGGCCGGCTCCGCAGGATCCCTGGCTGCCAGGGCCGATGAACTCGCCAGCCGCCGCGAGCCGTTCGTCCACGCCACGGTGGTCCGCGCCCAGCGTCCCACGAGCGCCCACGCCGGGGACACGGCCCTGGTGCTGCCTACCGGAGAGATCCAGGGCTTTGTGGGCGGGAACTGTGTGGAGGCATCGGTGCGCGAGTACAGCCTGCAGGTTCTGGCCTCCCAGGAACCGCTCCTGTTGCGGGTGCTGCCCGGGGAACCGTCCCGCACCGCGGAGGAAGGCGCCGTCGAGGTCTCCAACCCCTGCCTCAGCGGCGGGGCGATCGAGATCTTCCTCCAGCCGCGGATTCCGGCGCCCCGGGTCCTGGTGGTGGGCACGACGCCGGTGGCGCAGGCCCTGGCGACGCTCGGCTCCGGCGTCGGCCTCGAAGTCGAACTCACGGATGGCGAATCCGCCGATCCCCGCCGCGATGATGCGGCATTGATCGTCGCCTCCCACGGAAGAGCCGAGGAGGGTGCGCTGGAGGCGGCCCTGCGCGCGGATGTCCCTTACGTGGCCCTCGTGGCCAGCGAAACCCGCGGCGCCGCCGTCCTGGAATCCCTCGACGTCGACGACGCCCTGCGGCGGCGGGTTTTCACGCCGGCCGGGCTGCAGCTCGGCGCCCGGACCCCCGGGGAGATCGCGCTTTCAATCCTGGCCCAGCTGGTCGGGGAACGGTCCAAGGCGCGGCGCGCTGCCCCGCCCCTCGCGGCGGCCGCTGCGGCCGCGCCCACAGGCATGGAGGCGCCCACGGAGTCAGGGCCGACGAGCGCGGTCGACCCGGTGTGCGGCATGTCCGTCCCAGCCCTCGAGTCGTCGCTGCACCTGGTACACAACGGGATGACCGTCTACTTCTGCTCGCCCGGCTGCCGGGCCGCCTTCCGCAAAGATCCGGAGCGCTATGCCCTCACGACCTGAACCGCCGCTGACAGCCGGGTGCCCCGGACGCCGGTCCGCGGGAATCATCCTGGCCGCGGGTGCCTCCCGGCGCCTGGGCCGGCCCAAACAGCTGCTGCCCTACGGCAGCGGAGTCCTGCTCGATGCCGTCCTGGAAACTGCCCGGGACTGTTCCTTCAGCCAGACGGTGCTGGCCCTGGGCGGCGCGGCGGCCGAGATAGAGCGAACCGTCGACACCAGCGGCTGCGATGTGGTGCTCAACCCGGACTTCGGCGAAGGGTGCGCGTCCTCCATCGCCTCCGCGCTCGCGGCCCTGCATCCGGACACTGACGCCGTGGTCCTGCTGCTCGGTGATCAGCCCGGTGTCCGGGCCGCGAGCGTCCGGGCCGTGCTCGGCGCCCTCGAGCAGACGGGTTCCGCCGCCCCTTCCGCCGCCGCCGCCAGTCCTGGCTCTGCCGGTGCTGGCCGTGCCGGTGCTGGCCGTGCCGGTGCCGGTGCCGGTTCGCCCGGCATCGCGGTGTGCCGCTACGACGACGGCGTGGGCCACCCGCTGGCGTTTGCCCGGCGCCTGCTGCCGGACCTGGCTGCCCTGCACGGGGACAAGGCAGTCTGGAAGCTCCTCGAACAGCGCACGGACGACGTCATCGAGGTCCGCACGCCCGGTCCCGTCCCGCTGGACGTGGACACCGAGGAAGACTACAGGCGCGTCCTTGACAGCCTGCAGGGGGCCGTATGACGACGGCGGCGCGGGCCGGCGCGGAGGAGGACGTGCGGCGCCGGGTCCCGGATGTGGCGTCGCTGATGGCCGCGCTGGACCGCACCAACTACCTGGCCGACGTCGGACTCGCAACGGCCCTGTTCCTGGCCGTCCGCCTGCCGCAGCCCATCCTGCTCGAAGGCGAGGCGGGAGTCGGGAAAACGGAGGCCGCGAAGGCGTTGGCCGAACTCCTCGACACGCCGCTGTACCGGCTGCAATGCTACGAGGGGATCGACGCCGGCGAGGCCCTGTACGAATGGAACCATCAACGCCAGCTCCTCGGCATCCGGCTGGCCGAAGTCCGCGACACCGAGGTCACGGAAACGGACCTCTTCGCCCCCCAGTACCTTTTGCGGCGGCCGCTGCTGCAGGCGCTGGAACATCCCGGCCCGCGGCCCGCCGTGCTGCTTCTGGACGAGATCGACCGCGCCGACGCCGAATTCGAGGCCTTCACGTTTGAACTGCTGGCGGAATCCGCCGTCACCATCCCGGAGCTCGGCACAATCCGCGCCACCCATCCCCCCATCGTGATCCTCACTTCCAACCGGACGCGGGACCTTCATGACGCCTTGACCCGCCGCTGCCTGTACCACTGGATCGACTACCCCGGACCGGCCCGGATCGCCGAGATCGTGCGCCGCCGGGTTCCCGCCAGCAGCGGCCCGTTGGCGCTCCAGGCAGCGGCCGTCATAACCCGGCTGCGGATGCTGGACCTCGCCAAACCCCCGGGGATATCCGAGGCAATCGACTGGGTCTCGGCCCTGGCCGTGCTCGGCGTGGAACGGATCGACCCCGGAATCACCGAGCAAACGTGGGGCTCAATCGTCAAGAACCGCGATGACCTTGAACTCGTCGGCTCCCGCGGCGCGGCCTGGCTTGTGGACGGCACCGATGGCTGAGGACAACAACCCCACCCCCGCACCGCCGCCACGGGTCGAGGCAGCAGCCTTGTCCGCCGCGTTCGTTACGGCAATCCGGAGGGCCGGTCTTGCCACGTCGCCGGACCGGGCGGCACGGCTGGCCGAGGCGCTCCACCTGATCCCACCGACCCAGCTTGAGCAGCTCTACTGGACCTGCCGCGTGGTGCTCGTATCCGCGCGCGAACAGGTGCCCCTGTTTGATGCCGTCTTCGCAGCCGTGTTCCGCCCGAATGCCGGCACCGCACAACCGGGCCGGGCGGCCCGCCCGGCAGTGCCGGCACCGCCCGCAGCGGAGCCGCGGACCAGGCCCGCGACAGCAGGCACCCGGGAGGCGGGCACGGCCGCCGGCAAGGACCAGGATCCGCGCGTGGCCTCCCCCGGCCGGGACAGCTCCGCGGAGGACCGCCGCGCCGACAGGGAGGCCGTCCTTGCCATGGTTTCCGCGGACGAACACCTCCATGAGACCTCCTTTGCCGAGCTTTCTGCCGATGAAGTACACGAGGTGCGGCGGCTGGCCGCGGCGCTGCAGCTGGCGACACCGCCGCGCCTGAGCCGCCGCACGCGCACGTCGGCACACAGCACAGCGAGCCTGGACGTCCGGGCGACAGTGCGTGCTGCCCGTCGCTCCGGTACAGACGCTCCACTGTTGCTCTATGCCCGCCGCCGTGAGCAGCGCCGCAAACTGGTGCTGCTGTGCGATGTTTCCGGATCGATGGAACCGTACGCCCGCGTCTTTGTATCCCTGCTGCAGGGTGCTGTGACCGGGGCCGGGGCCGAAGCTTTTGTCTTCTCCACGAGGCTGACCAGGCTTACGCGGCAACTGGCCCTGCGCGATCCGGACCAGGCCCTGGCCCGCGCCGCCGTCTCCGCGCCCGACTGGGCCAGCGGAACCCGGATCGCCGAGTGCCTCCGGCGTTTCGTCGACGAGCACGGCCGCCGCGGACTGGCGCGCGGCGCCGTGGTGGTGGTGTTTTCGGACGGCTGGGCCTACGAGGATCCGGAACAGGTCGCGGCGCAGATGGCCCGCCTGCGCCGGCTTGCCCACAGGATCATCTGGGTAAATCCGCGCAAGGCGGCGCCCCAGTACCAGCCCCTCGTCGGCGGGATGGCAGCAGCTCTGCCCTACTGCGACGCATTCGTCAGCGGCCACAGCTACCGGGCTTTGGCAGAGCTGGCGGCCGCAATTCGGGGTAACGGCCCGCAACCAGGCCACCGGCACGGACAAGCGAAAGGCAAGGAACCAGCTCATGCAAATTAACAGCACGTTCTCGGTGGTCGCACCGATAAGCCAGGTGTGGGACACACTGATGGACTTTGAAAGGGTGGCCGGTTGCCTTCCCGGGGCCAAGATCCTGAACAAGCTCTCGGATGAGGCGTATCAGGTGGGCATGACGGTAAAGCTCGGCCCGGTGACGATGCAATACAAGGGCCTGCTGAACGTCATTGAAAGAAACGCCTCGGAACGCCGCGCCGTCCTTGGCGGCAAAGCCCAGGAGACCCGCGGACAGGGCACCGCCGAGGCCACCGTCACCCTCACGCTGGCCGAAGACGGCTCGGCCACACGGGGGTCCGTCAGCGCAGATCTCGCGCTGTCCGGCAAGGCCGCGGCCATGGGCAAAGGCGTAATCGGGAGCGTCACTGAGCAGATGATGACCCTCTTCGCGAACAACCTGCAGGCCATGCTCGCAGAGGGCCTACCGCCGGTCCCCGAAGCACCCGCGGAGCCGGTCCCGGCGTCGGCCGCACCCGAGCCTGCCCCGGCCGCTGTCCCGGTACCAGTCCCGGCGTCGGCCGCGCCGGGCGGCAGCCTGGATGCGCTGAGCCTGGCCAGGGGAATGGCGGCGGAGCAGCTGTCCAGCCCGGTGAAAGTCCTCGGCGTTGTCGCGGTCGTGGCGTGCGTCGCCTACTGGGCCGGCCGGCGTTCAGCGTTCCGGCTGCTCCGGCTCTGCGGCAGGCTCTGAGGAGCGGCGATGCGCGATGTCCTGGCGGCCATGTTGCCCGACTGGCGAAGGGGTGCCACAGCAGGCTTGGCCACCGTCGTGAGCACTTTCAAATCGGCGCCACGGCTCCCCGGGGCCGCCATGCTGGTGACGGCCGACGGCCAGGCCGTGGGCTCCGTCTCCGGCGGCTGCGTGGAGGGTGCCGTGTACGAACTGGCCACCCAGGTCAAGGACGACGGCGAGCCGGCCCTGGTGCGCTACGGGATCAGCGACGACGACGCCTACGCCGTGGGCCTGACCTGCGGTGGCATCATCGACATTTTTGTTGAACCTGTCTCCCAGCGCCGCTTTGCCGAGCTCGACGCCRTCGCGCAGGACATTACCGCCGGGCGCCGCGTGGGGGTCGCCACGGTCATCGAACACCCGGATGCCGACCGCGTGGGGCGGCACCTCATCGTCAGGCCGGGGGGATGGGAAGGCGACTTGGGCTCTGACCGGACCAACCGCGCCGTCGGCGACGACACCCAGGGCCTTCTCGCCGCCGGCCGGACGGGTATCTTGAACTACGGCGTTGACGGCGAGCGGCTCGACACCGGCATGCGCGTCTTCTTCGCCAGCTACGCGCCGCCGCCACGCATGGTCGTCTTCGGCGCCATTGACTTCGCCGCGGCGCTGGCCCGGCTGGGCGCTTTCCTGGGGTACCGGGTAACCGTCTGTGATGCGCGGTCCGTTTTCGCCACGCCAGCGAGGTTCCCCGACGCCGCCGAGGTGGTCAACGCGTGGCCACACCGGTATTTGAGCGACCAGTTCGCCCAAGGACTGCTGGATTCCCGGGCCGTGCTGTGCGTCCTGACCCACGATCCGAAGTTCGATATCCCTGTCCTGGTGGTGGCCCTGCGCGGCAGCCCCGTCGCGTTTATCGGCGCTATGGGATCCAGGCGCACGCACGAGGACAGGATGGCACGGCTGCGCGAGACAGGACTGAGCGAGGCAGAATTGTCCAGGCTCCACAGTCCCGTGGGCCTTGATCTCGGCGCCCGCACGCCGGAGGAAACGGCCGTGTCCATCGCTGCAGAGTTCATCGCCCGGCAGTGGAGCGGCAGCGGGGAGCCTTTGCGGGAACTCGGCGAACGGATCCATCACGACGAGCAGTTGTGAGCGTGCCGCCATGAACAGCCGGCCATGATTGCGGACGACGCCCTGCGCTGAACGATGGCTGCGCTGCTGCTGGCGGCAACGCTGTACACGGCGTTCCGTGCCATTCGACAGTCGCCACCGGCCACCCGGGTGGGTTTGGCCTCCACGTCGCGATGATGACGGCTATGACGCTATGCTCGCCCCCCGGATTCCAGTGGCTGCGGCCCTCGCTGCGTAATTAGAAGAACCCGCAGATTCACTCATGCACGTCGACCCCCGGGACTCGTCAGCAGCCCGGATGGACTGTCGATTTGTCGGGGAAAGCCGCCGGATGCTCGATTCGATGGACGCATGAGCCCTAGACTATAAGACACGCTGGGACGCAATCCTTCCGGGGGAAGCAGGACGGTATGGCAGCCACACAGCATGGATATTGCCTGAAGGGCCCGGACGTCAAAGGCCTTCTGCGCCCCCGCCTGATCCCGTGCATTGAGGGCGCCACAAGCGCACGGCTTGGACTCGTGATCGCTCCTCCCGGAACGGGCAAAACGACTCTCCTGGCGCAATGGGCGGCGCATCGCTCCTCCACGGTGGCATGGTTCCGGCCGAGTCCGCGTGACGCGAAGCCGGGCCGGATGCTCACCCGATTCGCCGCCGCGCTCGCCATGGCTGCAGACGAGGAATCCCCCCGGTCCTTCGCCGAGTTGGAGCTCTTGGCCGGCCGGCTTGAAAAGCCGCTCGTCTTCGTCGTCGATGACCTGCATGCGCTGGCGCATACTTCCGCGGAGTCGGAACTTGAGCGGCTACTCGCACTGAACTCACCACAGGTTCATTTCCTCGTGGGCAGCCGCCGCCCGCCACCGTTCAATCTGGCCAGGTCCGAGCTCCCCGCTGCCGTGACGGTTTCCGGTGATGACTTGCGCTTTCGCGCCAATGAAGTGGACCAACTTTTCCGGAATATGTACAAACAGCCCCTGAGTTCGGCGGGGACGCTGAACCTGGTGCAGAGGACCGATGGCTGGGCCGCTGCGTTGCACCTCTTTCACCTGGCAACCAAGAACCGTTCCGAAGTCGAACGAAGGCGAGCGGCCGAGTCCCTCGGCCCGGCGCCGCAGTACGTCACGAGCTACCTGACACACCATTTCCTTGCCGGGGTGTCGGAGGACATGGAACTGCTGCTTCGCCAGACTTGCCTGTTCGACGTACTCACTCCGTCCCGCTGCGACGCGCTCCTTGAACGCCGTGACAGCCGGCAACTGCTGCGGCGCCTGGAGCAGCTCGGTGTCATCTCGAGCGAGGACGGCGGTGCAAAGGTGCGGGCCCCCGAGGTGCTTCGTCAATACTTCGTTGCAGCGTTGATCGAGTCAGAGCACAGCTTGCCGCAAAGTACGCGTGAGCGCACAGCGAAAATCCTGGAACAGGAGGGCGACGTCGGCGCGGCACTGCGGGTGCTGGCAGAAGGCCAGGACTGGGCCAAGGTGGGGAGCCTTCTGCACAGGGCGCGAAGCACCGCTGTACAGCCTGGCACTTGCGAATGGGCAGCCCTGGTTCCACGGCCTGCCGTGCGAGATGATGCCGCGTTTGCGGTGGCCACGTCACGGCGGCTCGTCGACGACGGCTGCATGGCGGCCGCCTACAGAACCGCCGCGCAGGTCCCTGCGTTGACCAGCGTTCCCGAGTGGCTTGCGCTGGCCCGGAAGCTTCAGCTGATGGCCGCATCGTGGGCCGGAGGCGCGCCCACCACGGGCCCCGGCCCGGCGCGCGGCTTGCGGGACGCGACTCGAGGGAATCCTGGCGGCGTGGCCCGATCGATGGGCGACGCCCGCCGGCCCCAGGAATTTCTTGCCAAGGGGCTGGCCTGCCTTCTGGCCGGTGATCAATGCTCTGCCCTTCCACCGCTGCGGCGGTGTGCCGGACTGCTCGACGACGAACCGGTGGCCGCACTTGCTGCCCAGCTTGCGCTGGCAGTTTTTGGGCCGGAATCCACTGATGCGGACCTTAGCGGCCCTGCCGCCGAGCTGGACGCCGTCCAGCGGCAGGCCCAACGCCGCGGTTTCACCTGGCTTGCCCGCGTCGCGCAGGGTGTCCAAGCCGGTCTGCCGGGATCCTCAAGTTCTCAGGACGCCGTCCGGTCGATCATTGACAGCTGTGAGCAGAGGGGTGACGAGTGGGGTGCGGCATTGGTGGCCGCTTCTGCAGCCCTGATGCAGTGGCGGGCGGGACGCCCGGATACCCGGGCGTTCGACGCGCTGGCCGGGCGTTTCCGAGGTCTCGATGCTGGGGCCCTGGAAGCCTGGGCGCAGTCGGCGCAGGCCCTCGTTAGTGCCACGATGGATCTGCCGGGAGCCGCCGAGGAGTCGCGTTCCGCGGAGGCATTTGCCCGGGCGGCGGGTGTTCCCGGCGCGCTGGCGGTCGCTTACGCGGCCGTGGCGGCGCAGTGGCCGGAGCACTACGACGAACTGATGAATGTGGCACGCGAGACCGGCAGGTCGGCCGGATTGGTGTGCCGCCCGTGGACGTGGATGTTGCCTGCGCCGCCGGCGCTCGCGGCGCGGTTCGCCCTGCCCAATCCGGGGCCGGCGGCCGGCCGTGCGGAACTCGCGGACCGGGACGTCGGCGTTCCTGCAGTTGAGGTAGCGGACTGCTCAGCCCTGCCGGCCCTGCAGATAGGTTGTTTCGGCGGATTTGCGCTCCTCAGTGACGGAGTTGGCGTGAACTTGTCCAGGGTGCGGCCCCAGGCACGGACGGTGCTCCGGATTCTTTCTCTGAACGCCGGCCGCCCGGTTCACCGCGAACGGCTTGCGGGCATCCTGTGGGCAGACTTGGACACTGCCGCGGCACAGCATGCGTTACAGGTGAGTGTGTCCAGTTTGCGGGGTGCACTCCAGCCTGAGGGACAAGCCGAGGCCCAGCACCTCCTCATTCGGCAGGGCGAGGCCTACGCCTTGGTGCTCGGTAAAGGATCGGTGTTCGACCTCGCGGACTTCGACCGGACAATCCATGATGCATCGCTGGCACGGTCAGCGGGAGACAACGCTGCCGCCGCTGAAGGGCTCCGCCGTGCCGTCCAGCTGTACACCGGTGAGGTGCTCCCGGAAGATGGCCCCGCGGAGTGGGTGAGCGCCACCCGCGAACGGTACCGCCTGCGGGCCGCCGAGGCTGCGGCGTCGCTGGCGGGCTTGGAGCTCCATCTGGGCAACCCGGCCGATGCCGCCGCGGCCGCCACCCGGAGTGTTGAAATCGATCCGTGGCGGGACGAATCATGGCGGACCCTGGTCGAGACCTTCCGGCGCCTCGGGGATCCGGCTGCGGCGGAACGCGCGCAACGGCGATACGACCTCATTTTGAATTCTCTGGGCGTGCCGGCGGAATCTGCACGTACCAGCACAGAAGTCACCGCCGGCCGAAGAACTGGACTTCCTCGACGGACACGGGTCCGTCCGTCGGACCTGCCGAATCCAGGATCCTAAGCATCACGGTCGAGGTCTGGTCCGCCCCAAAGTAAAAGTTCTTGGGACCTGACTCGCAGCCGCTGAGGTCAACAGTGAGGGACGCTCGAGCTCCATCGCCGCGAACGGCGACGATCTCGGCCTTGACCGGCTTCTGTTCCTTGCCGGGGTCCTGATCCACACCGGACGCAGCACAGAAAATGACTACGTACGTCAAGCGAAACGGGGGGCCGAAACCGGCCTTGAGGTAGTCGACGCCGGCCTGCGCGGGGCCCCTCGACGCCCACGAGCGTTCAGAGCCGTCGAAGGCCAGGTCCGCACCGCGTCCCGGTTTGGAGCTCGACGCATCTTTATCCTGGACAGTAATTTTTTCCTCCGAGATTTCGTCCACCACGCGCGTCATGGCTGCGGCAATCACGCCCCGGCCAAGGTAGGCGACGCCGCAAAATAGTCCCAACACCGTGAGGAGGGACACGGCACCCACGGGGAAGCGGCGCTGTATCCGCCATCTGGGCCGGGTTCCTGCTGGCAGCGCGGGAGGCTTCGTGCGGCCCAGGATCTGCTGCCACCACGGCGGAAGGGGCGGTGCAGGCGCTGTTTCCTCGAGACCGGCCCCGCATTGTCGGCAGAAGTGCACGTCCGGCTTGTTGCCCGCCCCGCACCGGCGGCAGATGAGGCCGCCCGGAAACTGCGGAGGTTCGTCGTGCGGTGCCTGTGGTGTGGCCTTGTATGGAGCGTGGTCTCCCTCCTTTCCGGGTTGGCGCTCTTGCAGTCCGGCGCCATGTGTCGCGGCATCCCCTGTCGCCGTGCCGCCGATGCTCTCGGGAGCACCCACACGGGCGTTGCCCGCCACGTGCGCCCCCGACTTCGCTCCGCCGGACGGGACGGAGTTCCGCAGGTCCCTGGACGCAGTAACCGGTGATGCAGCGTGCCGGGTGTCCGACGGTCCGGGAACTATCGGAAGCTGTGCCGTCGTCACGTCTGGATCCAGGTTTGTGCTCGAGCCTGTCGGCATCGGGCGTGGTTCCTCCGCCTCGGCGGGCGTCCGCTGCCAGACAAGGTAGGCTCCGCAATTGCTGCAGAATCGCTCGCCGTCATTGTTGCGGGCGCTGCAGTCTCCACAGATCAGCACCGCGGGCTCCTCAGGAATCGTCAGCGTAGGGGGCAACTGYGGGCACTATCTCCAGGGTATGGGGAACATGCGCCGGTTTCACGGCATTGACAATGCCCTCCAGTCGCCGGATATTCACGTCCTCCCGGGCAGCAGCGTAGACCCGTATGTGCAGCATCGCGGCGGGCCTGCCCGGCAATTCCGTGCCCGGCGTCGAGGACCAGGTGGTGCCACCGCTGTCTTCAACTTCGACGTCCACCACACCTCCGACGGCGAGCCTGACAGCGTCGGCGACCCCCGGGACGGTGCCTCGGCGGCGGTGGATCGCTGCGGCGTGCGCCACAACGTCGCGGCGCCGTGCCGTGGACCATGACTCGTCCAGGCGTACGCCCACCCAGTCGGCCAGCCAATTCAGGAAGTCTTCAGGGGCCAAGCTGGGATTGAGGTAGGAGTCGAGGCCGTCCAGCGTCGTGAATACCGGGGCCAGGGCGTCGTCGAAGGCGAGCAGGAACCGTTGGAGGAAGGCGTCTTCCTGCAGCACGGCCGGCAGCCCGGCGGCCAGCGGCACCGCGCTGGGCAGACCCTCTACCATGCCCCGCATCTCAGACCCCTTCCGTCACCCGAACACGATGGTCAAAGGAGAACACCAACGCATTCCGTTCCAGTTCAACGCGTTGCTGTGGCTCACCACGCTGGCCCGTGATGGGGTCGGCCGCGAACACCAGCACTTCGTCGACGATTTCGGTTCCGGCCAGCCGTTGAAGCACCGCATGGACTTCGCCTGCCTGCACGGGACGGCCGAACGGCCATCCTTCTCCGTCCGGACCGCCCCGGATTGGATCAAAATACTCGTAGAGCGCCCGGAGCGCGTTGCGCTTCAGCGCCTCGCGCGACACTCTGGGCCGCGTTGTGAGTTGGGCGACGACGGTCACCCCACGGTAGTAGGGCGGTTCTACCACGACCCTTGTGCCCACCGGACGGCGTGCGTCCAGATACGATGCGACCACAGAGAGCGTCTCTTCGTCCGGCACCAAATCCTCGAATGTCAGCCTCTGATCTTTGTCCGGGACAGCCGCCGGAACCACCAGCACCCTGACTCCGCCAGCCTCGTCAGGACCGTTGGCCGGGATGCACCGGACCCTGGCAATGTCCGGGGCGGCGCGCTTCGCCAGTTGCTCGTAGTCTTCGGCTGTGATGGCCCGGTCGCGGGTCCGCAATGCAAGGGCCCCACGGAGCTTGGCCTGTTCGATGGTTTCCGGAGCCACTCCGCCGTGGGCGGCACGGCGGTTCTCGACGCTGTTGACAAAGGGAATGCTGGACCGAAGCACTGACAGTGCCCGGGCAGCAACGTTACCCGTGGGTCCCCCGCCCGTGCGGTACAGCGGAACCCTTACGGGGCTACCGGCAGGCGGGACGGCACCGTAATGGCGCAGCGAGCCGTCGGGCTCGCGCACAGCAGGGGGGAAATGGACGAGGCCGGCCGTGCGGTCGAAGGCAACGACCCGGTCCTCAGGACCGCATCCTGCGAACGAGTCCACCTCGGTCCAGGTATCCCAGCCGGAACCGGAGGCGATCTCCACCACGAACGGCTCGCCGCCGGGAACTACGGGGTGACGCCCCAATTCAAACGACTGTCCCGGAACACCTTCGGACATCCCGATAACCTCACCGGCAATCGTCTCTGCATGGACGCCCGGAACAGACCCGCCGATAGTGAAAGCGTTCACGAAACGCACAGTGGGGGAAGCGCTGTAGGGCGGGTAGCCGTCCTTCGGGTCCACCACGCGGCATCGCAGCCAGCCCGCTCGGACTCCCCCCATCAGTGAGGCCGTGTGCGTGTGTGGCACATGGATGATCACGTCGCCGGGCCGGTTGAGCCCGCCGGTCCCGTCGCTGTCCAGCTCGCATGATGCCCAGTCGGCGCCATCCCAGGCCTCCCAGACAAGCGGCGGGTTGCGGGGGTTTACGCCCACACCCCGGACCTCGCACGCGAACCGCAGGGCCACCGCACAGGAAGGCGCCTGATCGTTCAAGCCGAGTAGCAGCACGTCCCCCGGCAGCGGTGGCGTACCGAAGCAGGCGAAGTCCCCGTCCCCGTGCAAAGCCTCGGAATGGGGCACAGGAACTCCCCCGCGGCCCTGCGTCATGACGTGGCCCAGCCGTCTGGGCGGCACGGTCAGGTCCCTTGTCGTCGTGAAGACCACCGCCTCGTCCTCTTCGGTGCGCCGGGTCGACACCTCTGTTCCCTGCGGAATGACGACAGTGTCCGGCTGCGGTGCTGACAACCACATCAGGAGCTCAACGGAGGCGGCGGTCGGCGGATGCAGCGTGACACCGAGCAGTTCCAGAAATGCGATGTAGAGGCGGTCAGGTACGCGGTTGAGCCGGTAGAAGAGTTGATCCACCATAAACGCGAATGTTTCGATCAGGGTGACGCCGGGATCGGAGACATTGTGGTCGGTCCACTCCGGACAATACTGCGCGACCATGCGTTTGGCGTCATCCACAAGGTCCTGGAACCGGCGGTCATCAAGGTTGGGTGACGGGAGCATTAGGAAGCAGCCTCCTGACCGGTGCGCGGAATGACGTAGAAGGGAAAGACAAGGTTCCGGGGGTCGTTGGTTCCCCGGACGGTGTACTGCACATCGATCAGCAGCACTCCGTCGTCGGCCCCGTCAAAATGGACCAGCACCTTCTCGACGTCGATCCTGGGTTCCCAGCGGTCCAGCGCCACCCGGATCGCGTAGGCGATGTCGCCGGCTGTTGCCGCGTCTGCCGGTGCAAAAACATAATCATGGATCGCGCAGCCGAATTCCGGGCGCATCGGCCGCTCGCCCGGAGAGGTCGCCAGGATGAGGTGGATGCTCTCCTCGATCTCGCGCTGGTCATGAACGAGCGCGATGCTGCCGGTCCGGTCGGTGCGCAGCGGGAAGGCCCAGCCGGCACCAATGAATTCCTGTCCCACCTTGCTGCCTCCTATTCCCCCAGCGGACTTGTCTGTTGCGTTGGGGTTCAGTTGATGCGGACCAGGCCGCCCTTGACCGTGGTCGTGGCACCGCCGGACAGCTCGGCCGTCGCGTCGCCAGCCACCTTGACGCTCGGGGCCTTCACTTCGGCCGACCCGCTGCCCGTGATCTTCACCGACGCTCCCTTCAGGTCCAGGCCCGAAGTCGCTTCCACGGTCACGTTCTTGCCCTTGATGACCACATCTCCCGTGGACGTAGTGACCGAGACATCCTTCCTGGCCGTGATGGTCACGGGGCCCTCGGACAGGATTTGGATCCCAGCGTCAGGTTTCTGCACGAGCGAGACCTTTTGCTTGCCGCCGTTGGTGCTCACGGTGAGCTGTTCGCCGTCGGGCGATTCCAGGAACTCCACCAGCATCCCCGTGCGGGAGACAAATGCGCGCCGTTGGACGGCGCCGTCAGTGGAACCCACATGGTCCGCCCAAGGTTTGTCCGGCTTGTCCTTGCCATTGAACAGGCCACCCAGGACAAACGGCTGCTGGAAGCTCCCGTGGCCGAAGGCAACAAGGACCTCGTCGCCGACCTCAGGGAGGACGACGGCGCCGCGCGAGGCGCCGGCCCCCGCCTGGACGGTGCGCGCCCACCAACTCTCGTAGGTGTCGGAGAGGACCGGAAACTTCACCTTGACCCGGCCTTGGTTCTCCGGGTCCTTCGCGGCGGTCACCACGGCGTTGACGACGCCGGGAACTGCAGCCCTGCCGTTCCCACCGGCCGCGACTCCGTAGAGGGAACGCTCGGACTCATGGCTCACGGCGAACGTCGTGAGGTATCCGGTGTCGGGGCTGAAATCGTGCCGGGAGGAGCTCAGCGTGTAGCTCCCGTCGAAGGGCTTCCCGGCCCCATTCAGGGTGACTGCAGCACCGGCCCGCAGCTGGGGGTTTCCGCGGGCCACACCTTCCAGTTCAGCGAACGCGCCGCTCAGTCGGGAGGCGAGGGCCGCTGCGGTGGCGTCGCACTGTGCCGCCTGCTCGAACGCTGTAGCCGGAGCCACGTACCGCGGGCTATCGAACTTCTTGGCGAGGGCAACCGGGGTCACCTCGGGGAGCTTGGCGCTGCGGGTCGTTGCCGGGGCGACGGAAACGATGGCCCGTTTCGCAGCAACGTCCCAGCCCCTGACCTCCACATCGGGGACCTGGTCGGCGGAGGTGACCGTGCCCCGCAGGGACACAAGGTTCACTCCCCGTTGGAGCACCAGGGGCTCGTTCCTCGCCCCGCCGGCATCCGGCGGGGCTGTTGCCGCATCCGTCGACGCGGTGAAGTGCATCGCGCCGCCGGACACGGAAAGGACCACACCAGACTCGACGGCCAGCCTGTGCAGGAAGTCCCAGTCGCTGATGCCGTCCTGTGCCACATGCTGCAGCACGGGGCCTTTGGCGTCGATCGTGCCCGCCTTGATTCCGGCGCGCTGGGCCACCTTGCGGACGATGTCCGCGGCGGTGCTCTGCAGGTAGGCCTCAACGCGGCGTCCCCGGAACAGCCGGTGGGAATGGTCCAGGCCTCGGACGATTGTGTACAGGCCGTCGTGGTCCATTTCCGTTTCGAGGGCAGTGACCTCACCGGAGAGCAGGGGCACCGGGCCTCCGGGGCCGCTTTGTTGGACGAGCAGCTTGACRGGCGCCCCGATGCTGATCCCTGCCTTGTCCAGCACTGTGGAGTACTCATCACTGAAGCGGAGCAGGAACAGGTCCGGAACGTTACTGCTGTCGTCGACGTAGCCCGAAACCAGACGTGCGGCAATATCCGGGGGAAGCGGCTGCCCGGCGACTTCCACCAGCAGCATGTTGCTGAATTCTTCACCGTGCGCCACGGATCACCTCCCGTCCCTCGGCCGGGCCATCCCGCAGTGCCACGGACGGCAGCTCATTCACGGCGGGCAGCAGCACAGAGGTGCCGGACCGCAGCCGCATCGGATCATCAATGCGGTTGGCTGCCGCAACCGCCCGCCATAGAGATGCGTTTCCGTATTCGTTGTAGGCGATGCCGGCGAGAGTCTCACCCTCAATCAGGACATGCACTCGTCGCGGCACCAGGCCGCCGGACGTCGGGTTCTGCTTTGGCGGATCACCCGCTATCTCTTCAAGCGCCACGGTGCAAGTGGCGCGCACGGGAACCCCTGCAGCCGTGAAGAGGGTGTATTTGACTTGCACGCTGGCGATATAGGACAGCGACCCCGTCAGCTGCCCCCAGCGGAACAGCACCCACGGCGGTGACCCCTTGTTCTGCTTCAGGGACGCCGGGGTGGGAGTGCAGCAGGAAAACAACTTTTCCACCCGCTTGACCACGGCGTCGTCCTGCTTCGCGGACGCGTCAAAAAACATCTCCAAGGAGAGCTTGGAGGGCATCGGCCCGTTGTACTGCGGCGGCCCCGCTTTCTTGTTGCCCTTGGCGGTCTGCCGGGTCCAGGAGGCCGCCTTGCCCAGCGTCAGCTCATTCGGGTTGAACTGAAATTCAATCCTCCCCAGCTGGGGTCCGGCCTTGTCCAGCGAGCCGTCCTTTGACGGTTCGAACAGTTCCAGGTACGCGTGGGAGAGCTTTAGTGCCGCCTCTCCGCCGGCGCCTGCAGGGCCGCCTGCGCTGGCAACGGCTGCAGGAGCGGCAGCGGTACTTGGCGCCCTGCCCGCTACCGCACTCGTGGTCATGTCTGGCTCCTTCGGCTAGCGCGTCTTTGAAACAAAGCCATGGTGGGCGATCTCCAGCGTCTCCATGACGACCTTCGGCTGGTCCGGGTTCAGCGACGGGCCCTTCCACCGCACGGGGACGACGTCGTAAAGCTCCCAGCCGGCGATCTTCCGGCCATTGCCGGTCATCGCCTCGATGATTCCCGTGCACCGGGTGTAGCCGGAGGCCATGTCCGCGAACCATTTGGCAATCTTTTCGGTGTCCCGTCCGAGCGGCCGGCTCAATGTGATGTTGGGATATTTGAGCCGCGTGGGCAATTGCCAGATGAAGGAGTTGTTTCCGCCTTCCTCCCGGGACTCGATCACTACCTCACAGCCCAGTCCTTCGCACGTGGTGAACGTTCCGAGATCCAGATTGTCCAGTGCCACGGTGTAGCGGACGCTGACCGCCGTATCCACATCCTCCAACATGATCTTCCTCAGTTCGTGTCTGTCCGCAGACCGCGGCGCTCGCGGTCCAGCAGCATTTCGGCCTTGATGCGCCGGATCAGCGGTCCGGCAAGCCGCTTGGCGAGATCCTCAAGCTGTTCAGGCGTCGCCCCGGCCGGGATGCCCGACGCCGTTGCTCCCCTCACTGCCGGTCCTTGCTCCGCCGATCCGGCCGGACCGGCGTCCGTGCCGCCCTGGACCGCTACGCCGCCATCGGCCTCCCCCGGCCCGCTGGCGGCCCGTGCCGGAACGACCGGCGCAGCCGCCGCAGAATCACTCCCCGGGAGCCCGGTCTCCCGCTGAACGGCTTCACCGCCCTCGTCCCGCTGCGGCGACGGAGAGGCGAGACTCAGGATTGCATCTTGTGGCCTGTCCGATCCGGATTCGAAGGCCGCGTGGGCTCCCGGGCCCGTCGGGATCGCCGTGAACGATGTGTTCGAAAAATATCCCAATGTCGCCGTACGTTCCGGCGTCGAACCGACGGTTCCGGGAACCGGGCCCGCGGAGGCGCTCAAGCGTTGCAGGCGGGCCGGCTGTTCTCCGCCATGTGGTGGCGTAGGCGGGACGGTGAGCACTTGCGTCGGAGGCGCCGACCCGGCCGGGAAGCCGGTTGCTGCCGCGTCCAATGGGCGCGTTCCCTCTGCTGAATATCGCTCCACTGAAATCGTCCGCTGAATGACTCTTCCGACGGCGGCGCTCAGTCCGGGTGGGGCGTCCGGTTCTGCGCCGGGGGCAGCATCGGCCAGAAAGCCAGATTCCGTCCGGGGGCCGGAGTCCCCCTCGATGCCGAGGCCATTGTCGGATTCAGATGGCATGTCGGCCGTTGGAGCGAATGCCGTTGCCGCGGCGGCGACACCCTGTTGGCCCTCATCGGGCCAGGCAGTGTTCGCCGGTGAGTGTGCTGGCCTAGTTGCCGCTGGCAGCGTCAAGGCCCGAGCCTGGGCGCGCGGCGCGGGCGCCGCTACGGGCAGGGCAGTCAGCCGTTGCCAGGTATCCGTGGCCGGTCCCGGGCCGGCAGCGGGGACAATCCGTAGGACAACCGGTCCGACTGAGGTGGGGATTGCCCGGGTCTGCAGCTCGGCTGCCGGCTTGGCGGTGCGCTGGATCCCGAGGGAGCCATGCGGAGAGGATGACGGGTCAGTTGTCGGTTTCACGGCTCCGGTTTGGCCGCTGGCTCGTGGCTCGTCGGAGGACCATTCCGCGCTCTGACCCTGGACCGGAGCAAGGGCGGCGGCGGGGGCGGCCAGTTCCTCCGCGGTCAGTTCCTCCGCGTGCGGGGCCGTTTCGGCTGAGGAATCGTCCGAGAGACTGCGTTGAACTGAGGGGCTGCCGGCTGGCATGGCCTGTTGGCCCGTGGCAGGACCAAGTACAAGTGGAAGCGGGGCGGCTGCGGGCCGCTCATCGACCCGCGGTATGTCGGGATGAATTGTCAGGGCGGGCTCGGGAGGCCCGTTCACAGGCCGGGCTGCTTCACGCACCGCGGAGGAGGACACCGCTGGGGAAGACAGAGCCGGGAAAGACACCGCGCCGAAAGTCTCCAGGGAATCCGAACCGTGACCGGCGTCAGTGACATTGGACAGGAGGTCGACGGCGTGCCCGGAACGGGAGACGACCGGCATGCTTGCCGGGTTTCCTTCAGTGGTGCGGGGTGCCGGATCATTCGCACCGGGATGACTGTCCCCTGCCCGGTCAATTGCTCCGGCAGACCCAGTGGCCGAGAGCGGCGGCGCGGACCCGTCGTCCGGAGCCGGGGCATCGTCCGCCGGCGGGGAGACAGTCGCTGTTGTTGTCCCGGCGTCAGCCCACGGGGCTGGCTCGCCAATCCCGGGGTCCGGCGCCCCGGTGGAATCGAGGCTCGGCGGATCTGAAGGTACTGCGGACGTGGTCGCGGGTCCGGGGGCCGTTCCTCCTCCATTACCCGGAAGGGTCGCGTCAACGGCGTCAGGAGCACTGGCGCCCCGAATGCTGGCGTCAGCCGCCGGTGGAACCACGGGCGCACCAGCGGTTTCGGGGGTTGACGTCCGCTGGACCGGCAAGGGGAAGGAACCGGGACGAGAATCGGGGAAGACATCGGGAGCGGTCCCGGGGCAAAACTCCGGTGTCGCGGCCAGCTCCGAAAACGACAGTGGCATGCCGAGCCCCAGCCTTGGCGGGTGAGGCGCTTGCCGGAATGACGGCGAAGAGTCCGCCGGGGTCGAAGCCCGCTGCACAGCCGGTGCCGACGGCAGTGGAACGTACGTCGCACTTCCGTCAGAGGTGCTGCCGTCGGTGGACCTGGTGCGGGACGGGCCGGAGGGCTCCCCGCGCGAAACCGGTGCGGACACCGATGGGCCCGGGGATGAACCCGGAGACTGCAGTGGCGCCGCATCGACATGCAGCACAGGAAAGGCGTCCGGTGCCGCCGCGGTAAGGGAAAGGCCATCCAGGGTTCCACTGGCCTGGGGGTCGCCGTCCGGCCAACCGCCATCCTGCCAATCGCCGCCCAGCTGGTTGCCGCCCTGTGTGCCGCCGTCGGTCCCGGCGCGCTGGATCGTCGGCATGCCGCCAAGCCTGCCCGGCACCGGCCGGACGTGTGGCGCCGGAGGCGGCAACAGTGTCATCTCCACTGAGGGCGCAGTGTAGCCGCCGGAGCCCGGATCGGGACCGCCGCCGTCGACGTCGATAACGCCTGCCGGCGCCTGTGTGCTGACCAGGTGGGTCATGGGTCCGGTGAAGGACGGATCGCCCCATGAGGCGAGGGAGCCGGTGAAATGGTCCGGGTCCGACGTCAGCTGAATGCTGCCGGCACTGCGCTGCAGCGGCGGCAGGAAAGCCCAGCCGGCGGGCGCAATCCGGGGCTCAGCAGCCGCGGGTGCTGCCGCTTCGCGCGGTTCCTGGCCGGGCGGGGGCTCGGGCCGCTCCCGTTGCCAAGGCCACCGCATGGTTCACCGTTCCTGGGTCAGGCGCGTGTTGATTGCCGCTATCTCCCGGACATAGCGAAGCCGTTGGCCGTGTTCCAGATCCAGAATGTCATCCAGGGGCCAGTGGAAGTGATAGGCCACGTACGACACCTCCTCGTAGATCCGGTCCGGCGTGTACGTCATGATTCCCCCAGGCGGCCACCGGCGAGGTCGGCGGTAAAACGGTGGGAGCATTCCGGGCACGTAACAGCGATCCGGGTATGGCCCTCGGCATTGATCCGCCGATAGAAGTCCTGAAGGAATGCGACGTCGGAGGCGAACATGTTTTCCACGACGGCAGAGGTCACAGCCCCCAGCGTGCCCAGGGAGGTGATCACCCTGCCCAGAAGGACCACGGTCGTATACGCCGCATTCTCCTGGACGCGGGCGTCATAGAGCGGCAGCAGTTCGTCCCGTGCGGTCGCCAGCCGCATGACGCCGGATTTGTGGACGGTCCCGTCCTGGTCCACGTAGCCGCGGGGAAGCTCGAAGCTGAACTCGGTACGGAGCGGCTGACGTCCCTTGTCCGGCCTCCTGTCAGCCGGGACGCCGGGGGCATCGGCCTCCGGGTCCGGCATCACCACCGCACCATGTGTCCGCTGCATCACGAGATAGTGGATTCGTCGTAGCAGATGACGAACTTCTCTGTGGCCTGCTCCGTGGCGCCAGCCTTCAGGGAATTCAGTTCGACGCTCTTCACCCAGCAGTTGACGAAGTTATAGGTTTTCAGCGTCTCCCCTTTGTAGTCCAGGAGTGAGACGGCGGCAGTCTTGCGAGCCCCGGCGACGTCGCCCTCCATGACTTTCTTGAGCCAGTCGGTCACGGTTTTGCTTTCGGTCAGTCCCCTGGTGACCGTCAGCTCGCCCGCTTTCGGCCGGCCGATGAGCTGGCGGACGACGTATTTGCCGTCCTTCGTCTGCTGCTTCAGTTCGATCTTGTCGACCTCGGTCTTGAGGCCGCTCACCTCGATCACCCTCGGCACTTCGATGCCGTCAATCGTGACGGTGAATCCGTTCGCTGATGAGTTGTCAAAATCGCCGAGGGCCATGGTCTTGCTCCTTTTGAACTGGGATTACTCGCTCACGAGGCTGGTGCCGCCGGAGAACTGGGACAGCTGGAAAATGACGAACTCGGCCGGCTTGACCGGGGCCACGCCTATCTGGCAGACCACCTGTCCAGCGTCGATGCCCTCGGCCGGGTTGGTCTCTTCGTCGCACTTGACGAAGAACGCCTGTTCGGGTGTGAGCCCGAAGAGGGCGCCCTTGCGCCATTCGTTGGTCAGGAAGGCGCTGATGGTGCGGCGGATGCGCGCCCACAGGGCAGGGTCGTTCGGCTCGAAGACTGCCCATTGGGTGCCCTGCAGGATGGACTCCTCCAGGTAGTTGAAGAGGCGGCGGACGTTCAGGTACCGCCATTCGGCGTCGCTGGACATGGTGCGTGCTCCCCAGACGCGGATGCCGCGGCCAGGAAAAGTGCGGATGCAGTTGACGCCGATGGGGTTCAGCAGTTCCTGTTCCGTCTTGGTGATCTGGGTCTGCAGGCTGGTGACGCCGCGGATCACCTCGTTCGCGGGCGCCTTGTGGACGCCGCGGGTGTCATCGTTGCGGGCCCAGACGCCGGCCATGTGGCCCGACGGCGGAATGAACCGGTTCGTTCCGGTGCTGGGGTCGAACGCCTTCACCCACGGCCAGTAGAGTGCCGCGAACTTGGAGTCATAGCCGCCGCCGTCCATGCGCCAGTTCTTGATCTGCTGGGCGTTGAGGTTGGGCGGCGGGTCGATGATGGCGATGCGGTCCCCCATCAGCTCGCAGTGGGCAATGGCGGCGAGCTGCACGGCTTTGACGGTTTCCAGATCGATGGCGCCTTGCTCGTAGGCGGCCAGGAGGTCCGGCACGGCCACCATGGTCACTTCGTCGACGGCCTCGAGGCCGCTGAATCCGGTGCGGTCGGCGGCATCGCCGACGTAGTCGTCCACGTTCAGCTTGTCAGTTGTTGGCGGTTCAGGCTCAGGCTCCGGTGCGACCAGCTGGATGGTCCCCTTGTCCGGTTTGACGAGGGCACCGCCTGTGGCAATCTCCTCAATGGTGACGATCTTCGATTCGGCGCTGATCTTGGTGGCGACGTTATTGTTGCCACGTTTGGTGGTGACGTTGTCCCAGACCTCGGGCGGCTTGCCCTCCACCGTTATGACGATCTTGAACTGGTCCTCGGACGGATTTTCACCCCCTGGGTCGGCAATTTCGACCGTTACAGGCTTGGGGTTGGCTGCCGTGGACTTGGCGGTCACGCGGTATCCGGCGAATTCGGCCGTCGGGGACGCCGTCACTGCCTTTGGCTGTTGCTTCGGTTTGTCCTCCCGCGCTCCGTCGGCGCCGATGCGCACCACGTAGCAATTCCCTCCGCCGTTGAGGAAGTAGCCGTAGACGGCATGGGCAAGGTACGAGCCTGGGACGAAGTCCCCAAAGGTGTCGGAGAACTGGGTCCAGTTGGACACTAGGGTTGGTTCATTGTCCGGACCCTTGGCGGCAAGCCCGACGAATGCAGCGACTGCCGTGCCTACTCCCTCGATTGGACGAGTGCCCGCTCCGACCTCGTTTACATACACACCTGGCGAAAGATAGTTCGGCATTTTGTCTCCTCAGTGAACCCAAAACGTGGTTCAAGGGTCCCGCGGAGGCGTGTGCGGCGGTACGGCTATCTGGATGCGCTCATGGGAAGGGTGGAGTGCACGAAGGGGCAGAATCGGGGCCGCTCGGTTGGTAGCAAGGACGATGGCTTGCCGTGCTCTGATTTCATCTCTTGCCCTCGGCCCCGATCCGGACGACGAAGCACTCGGCATGTTGCATTCTCGAAGACCCCGACGTTGGGTCCCAGCCTGATCCGGAGTTGAGGGAGCCGATACGTCCGGCTGTATGCCTAGTGCGGAAGCTATTCGTGCCGATCAGACACTGACGGTTGTGCCGTCCTCGTGTTTACTGATCGCAGGGTGGCGCCCGCCTTCTACGCAACTGACAGCGGGATCGAGGGCCGCGCACTGGAATGATTCCACTACTAGGACGGTCGAGGCGGACTCTAAGGGCCTCTGCGTGCCTGGCCGTAGAAGTGGCGCAACAACTTGAGCATCGATTCCTTGGTGGGAACAAGATGTGCATTCACGATGCCCTTCGCCCGCAACTCGCCTACGATGTGTGTCYGAGTCTGGAGGACCCAGGCGGACCAACGTTGCCTCACCTGTTCGACGAGCATTGTGACTCTCACTTGGCTGCGTGCGATCGACTCTGACTTCAGCCGTCCCGACTCTCCGAGCGGAAGATGGGTTGCCGGCCCCAGCGCCGATCCACTCGCCATCACCTCCCCTAGATTCGCGGCGCCGGATTGAACCAAGGTATGTGACATTGCCGTTGTGGTTGCGACAGGTTGCTGCACCAGTCCAAACCCTCGGTCCAAGAATCGAAGGGGCTCGATCACGTGCGTTAGTTGAGTCACTGCCCGAAGAGCTGCGGCGGGTGGCAGAGAAGCCCGACCTGTTCGCACCGGTTCGTTCGGATCGCCGCGGAACCCATGTGCTGCCAACATCGCTGCTGTTGGCGTGCGACCTTCTCGGGAAATCAACTGCATAACACGGCTGATCTGAGCGTCGGACATCCCGTTCTCCCGGAGGGTCCTGACCACTCCCATGACATCGCCCGTGGCAGCCGTCGCCGACGGCGTTCCGTACGCGCCAACTTCGTTGAGCTTTACGTTGTGCGGTTGGCTTCGATTCGGATTCAGCATCTCCGTCAACTGCCCGCCCTCCGAGGAGGACGTCGCAATGGCGAATCGAGGGACATTGCTCGAGCCGGACTGGCGGTGGGCCTCCAAGGCACCTCGTCTCGCCGCGATCTGTTCCGCACTTGAAACGCCTTCGACTGGCGCTGGGGCGTGAGTTGTCGCTCCCATGGCAGGGGCCCCGCGCCTCGCAACTGAACCCGCATACGCCTGTTCGTGCGGCCCCCGCACTGCCAACGCCGATGATCCCTCCAAGCCCGTCGCGAAGAACTGACGTTCCACCTCGGCCGCCGTTCGGGCAAATTCTGCGGCCGCAACCGACTCGTCCATGTAGGCAATTACGTCTGTGAGTCGGACCGAAGTTGGGTTAATCGCACCCGATATGGCCCACCGCGTTCCCTGTTTGATCGGCTTGAGCTCAGTCAGGCCATACCTGAGCTTGATTGCGGACAAGAGAGGCATCAAGAGGCGTTCGGCGACCTTCCGGCCAGCGAATCGACGGAGCGCGGATTCCCCGGCGGCCATGGCTTTGGCCAGCCGTTTCTGCTTACCCTCCGGCGTATCGTCACCTCCGCGGACCTTCGCGAGCGCCTTCTGGCCGAGCTTCTTCGCCCCAGCCTTCACCTTCCCGGCGAAGCCCTTGATCCCGCGGATGATCGGTCCAGCGAGCTTGAGGCCGGCCTTGATCACGAAGTCGAGGGCCTTGTTCACCGGCTTCTGCAGCGTCTCGATGATCTGGCGGATCTTCTGGCCGATGCCGCCGAGGCCGATCACACTGGCGAGGAAGCCGATGAGGATCGGGACCATCTGGCCCAGGACATCTTCGATCTTGTTCACCACGCTGCTAACGTTGCCGCGCACGATGTCGGCGACCGAGTCGATGATGGTGTTGACGAACTTCATGATCCGTTCGGCGTTGCTCACGAAGAACATCACGACGTCGTAGATCAGTTTGCAGGCCTTGATGAAGGCCGCGGCAGGGTTCAGCAGACCGATCAGCCACGTGATGCCGGCGGTGATGATCTTCGTGATCACGAAGTCCTTCACCTGATCCAGGATCATGTCCTTGATGTTGCCGAGTTTCTCCAGGAGCATCTGCCACAGGCCCGCGACGCCCTGGCTGGCGATGACCTGGAAGATCTCCACGCCCTTCTCCACGGCGGCCATCGCCGGCTCGCCGATCTGCTTGACGATTCGGTTGCGGATGTTGGTCCACGCCAGCCCAAAGATCGAGGCGAGCAGCTTGATGATGCCTTTGATGTCGAAGGTGTCCGGAAGCTCGACGCCCCCCTCGGCAAGTGCGCCGAACAGCCAGCCCATCAGGCCCTTCTTGAGGTGGCCAAGGATGTTGTCCTTGAACTTGAGGATGCCGCCCTTCACGCCCTCGATCAGGTTGCCCAGGAAGGCCACCGGATTCTTGATGATGTCCCCGACGACGCCGGCCGCGCGTGAGAGCACGTTCTTGAGCATCCCGGCGAGCTCACGGATGGTGTTGATGATCGCCTTGATCGCGCCGATCGCCTTGTCTACCAAGCCCTTGTTCTCTGCTTGCAGGGTCTCGATCCGCTCGTCAAGCCCCTTTCGCGCCTCGACGTACTTGGTCGCCAATGCATCAACCACCGACTCCTGCTTGGCATTAACGTCGCTCTCAAGCGCCTCGAACTTGTCGCCGATTTCCTTCGTCGCCTCGGACCCGAGCTTCTGCAGGTTGGCAGGGAGGCTCTTGACGTAGGCAGCGATCTCAGACTTGCCCCTGGCGATCCGCTGCTTGGCCGCAGTCAGGTCGTTGCCGACGATGTCCGCCACGTTGGAGATCACTGCGTTCATCTTCGTGAGGTACAACTCCCGGCCGGCCTCGTAAAACTCGTTGACCTTCGGCGGCATGCCGGCGATCTTGTCCCGGAGCCAGCGGTACCCGCCGAGCCAGCCGCCGTACCGGTCCTTCTTGTACGCAGACATCTTCGCCTCGACGTAGGCCTCGAACGCCGAACGGGCCCCGGCCTCACCCTTCTCGAAGGCAGCGTCCACCTTGGGATCGATCCCGTCGAGGGTCTTCTTCACGTCGGCTTCGGTGGCCGCGAAGATGCCCTGGATCTTGGCCGTGATCTCTGCGCGCTTCGACTCGTCCTTCGACTTAGTCTTGCCTTTATCGGCCATCAGGTTCGCCAGGGCCGTCGCCTTGGCAGTTTGCATTCCAGTAACGCCCGCCGCGGTCTGCGCACCGGCCTCCGCCTTGCCCTGTTGGAGGACCTGCTGTTCCTGCTGGCGGAACTCTGCTGGCGCGGCCTGGGCATGCTCGGCTGCGGCCTTCTTGTCGGCGAGGCCTTGCTGGAATTCAGGCTCGTTCGACTGCGCCAGTTGCTGCTCGCTGACCTCGGCGTCGGCCATCTCCTGGTTTGCCTGGTGCGGGCCGGCGGCGAGGTTGAGCTGCTCTGCCGGTRCCGGCTTGGGCACCGCCCCCGCGGCCGGGATGGGCACGGCCTGGCCCGGCTGCTCCTGGGCCATCGGGGTGACAGGCTTCGGAACAGCCTTGGACTGATCCGGAGGGGCCGCAGTGGCCGCCTCGATGTCCTTGGACTGCCCGGCTTTGCCCTGGCCGACCAGGCCCTTGACTTGCCCCTTCGCCTCACCGGCTTTGCCGGACTTCTTGTATTCGTCAGCTTCCTCAAGGGTCTTGGGCGACTTCGCCTCAATCGCCGCCTTGACCGCTGCGATGAATGCCTGTTTGTCGAAGGTACCGGGCTGCTGGGCGTCCATGGCATCGACTTTGGCCGCCTTGGCCTGCCCTGCGACGTCGTCGGTCGGCGGCAGCGCGGCCCCTTGGGCCTCCTTGGCCTTGGACGCGGCCGGAGGGTGGGCCTTCTTAGCCCCCGCGAAGCCCTTGATGCTGCCCGTGACCTGAGTGAAGGCCGGATCTTCCTCAGGGCGGACAGGGACCGGTGCCACGGGAGGCTGGAAAAGCTTGTCGGCAGGCAGTGCAACGGGCGCCAAGATGGCCGGTGCGGCCCCTCCCCCTGAAGGGGGCGCCTTTCCTCCGGCCGAGCCCTTCCCCGGTCCGCCCACCTTAGCGGCTGCAGCTTTCCCGAGCGGGCTGACCGCAGGGATCGGCTTGGGTGGCGGCACCGGTTTCTTGGCGGGAACAGACCCGGGGCCGAAGCCCGTCTTCGTTACCGCGAGCGCTGAAGCCGAAGGCTTGGGGCCCTCAAGTTCAACAGGTACGCCTGCCGCTTTTGCGGCCTTAAGCCCCTTCTCTACTGTGGCGATCGCGGGCTCGTCCCTTCGGATCTCCTTCAGGGCTGCGTCGATCTCTGTGGCTGCCTGCTCCCCGGGGGATTTCAGCTTTGCCGCCATGAGCGCACCGACAGCGGCGTTGCCGGCCAGTCGCTGGAGCGCCAGCACGGCGTATGGCCCGACGGCGGCGCTTGCTGGCCTGCCGACCCTTTCGCGGCCGTCGGCGAGCGCCTGAGTAGCCTCGGTTCTCGCCGTACCGGTGGCCTGGCGCGCGACTGTGGGCCCAACGCGTTGCGCCGGAACCTTGCCGGGTCCGCCGTGAAAGGTCGTCGTCATGGACCGCTCCCGCCGGGATCAGCCCGGCTCTTCCTCTTCCGCCTCGTCGCGCTGCACGGCCCGCCCGTCAACGAAGGACCCTTGGGCGGTCTCCTCCTCTTCCTCTTCTCGCTGCAATGATTCCTCTCGCTGTAGCGCGGCGCCTTCGGCAAAGCTCCCTTGGGCTGTGTCCTGGTCAGCATCGCGCTGGACGACGGCGGCGCCCGCCGCGAAGCGCTGTGCCGCCGGAGCGGCCGGGACGGGTGCGGACATAGCCCGCTCGGCGGTGGCGGTCGCCTCACGTTCAAACCTGTCGGACGGATCACTCACGCGCACCCCGGTTCCCGTGGCGGTCCCGTCCACCGGGCCGCTCCGCTGCTGGACCACATGTGTCAGTTCGTGGGCGATCATCGTACGGCCGGCGTCGGAGCCGGGATCGTAATTGTCCCGCTGGAACACGATATTGGAACCCACCGTGTAGGCGTGGGCGTTCACCGATGCCGCGGAATTGTGGGCGGCCTCCCCTGTATGGACGCGGACGTCGGAGAAGTTGTGGCCCAGGCGGCCCTCCATGTCAGCGCGCACGGGCTCCTCCAACGGCTGACCGGCTCCGGACGAGACGACGTCGAGCACAGGTGACCCTTCCTCCTCCGCGAGGCCGCGCACACCGCTGTTGCCGACGGCGCGCTGAAGCGCCAGTAAGCCGCGGGACCCGACGACGTCGGTCCGGGCGGCGGCCGCCGCCCGATACAGCACCGCAGGCTCCGCTGCTTCCGCCCGCGCCGGCTTGGCCCCCGGGACGTCGACGTCGGACTGGTCATGGTCGTGGCTGTGCATGGCGCACCCCTTTCATCAGACCTACACCGACGATGCGCCCGGCAAGGACGGCCCGCAAGCGCCGCCACGGCGCCGGAAAGGGCAGGCGCTCCTGCCCGAAAGGGCAGCGGTGCGACCTTAGGCGCCGGATCTCTTCGCAGTGGAAAGCAGCCCCCAATACGGGCCGAACTCGCTCTCCAGCGTTAGCCGCCCCAGCTTGCGGTATTCGCGTTGCACGGCGGTGACCAGATGCGCCATGGTCACCGTCCCGCCGTCGTCGGCTGCCAGGTACGCGCCGGTGACGGCCGCGGACCGGATCGCCCCGCCGGCCAGTTCGAAGGCCTGCCCCAGGAAGACGAGGTCAATGTCCGCTGCCCGGCCGATCGTCCGTCCGAGGCACCGGTCCCAGAGCACGCTGCGGTGCGCCGCATCAGGCAGCGGGAAGTCCACGACGACGTCGAGCCGGCGGGTGAACGCCTCGTCGATGTTCGCCCGCAGGTTCGTTGCCAGGATGGCCAGGCCGTCGAACGTCTCCATCCGCTGCAGCAGGTAGGCGCTTTCGATATTTGCGTAGCGGTCATGGGCGTCCTTGACCTCGGATCGACGCCCGAAGACGGCATCAGCCTCGTCGAAGAGCAGCACCCCATTGACGCCCGCCGCAGCCGTGAAGATCCGCTCGAGGTTCTTCTCCGTCTCCCCCACGTATTTGTCGACGACGGTGGCCAGGTCCACGACATACAAGTCCAGTCCCAGCGCCCGGGCGACCACTTCGGCGGACATCGTCTTCCCGGTCCCGGAATCTCCGGCAAACAGGGCAGCCACTCCGTGCCCGCGTCCGGCTCCCGGCCGCATGGCCCAGTCACCGAGGACCTTTTCCCGGTGCTTGGCCCGCAGCGCCACCTCCTTGAGGGCCAGCAGCACGGCATCGGGAAGGACCAGGTCATCCCAGCCCACCACCGGCTCCACCCGGCGGGCCAGCCGGTCAAGGGCCGATCCGTTTTCGGCGCGTGCCCCGGCACTGAGATGTGAAGCGGTGATGCGGCCGTTGGCGGTCAGGGTGGCCTGCACCTGAGCGGATCCGGCGGCCCGGGCAACCTGCTCCGGGCGCAAGCGGAACGCCGAGGTGGCTGCCGCCACGTCCACCCCATCGAGCGGGCCTAGCGCGGCCCGCCACAGATCCGATCTCTCGGCCGACGTGCTGACCGGGACCTCCACCAGCAGCGGCGGATGCCTGGTCCACGCCGGGTCCCACGCGCCGTCCCCGGTGAGCAGCACAGGCTGCGGTTCGGCATGCAGGGCCTCCAACACGGCGGGTCGGTCCGCCACGGCAGCAAGGGGCCCTGCCACCAGTCCGGTGCCCCGGAGCCTCGCTTCCCGTACGGCGAGTTCCACCAGCTGGAGCGGATCCCGTTCGGCAGCCAGCCGCACCAAGTCCACATACACGCCGTCGCATCCCCTGGACCGCAGCGCCTCGGCTGCCAGCACGCGGCCGGAACCAGTGGCAGGCTCCCGAAGATAGGCGAGGAGGACCCCGGCTCCCAGTGCCCGGGAAAGCGGCGAAGCATCACCCCAGCTCACGGCCGGACGTTCGGTCAGCACAGCCTCGAGAGCCGGTTCGGCGGTGTCATCACCCAGCAGATGCCCGACGACGCGGTCCGGCACCCGCAGTGCCCGTCCGGGCAGCGGGCGCTCGGCGTCCTCGACGACAAGCAGCCCGCCCCTAATGAGCGGGCCGGAAAGCAGCCGGGCCCTGCCGTCGGCTGCGGACAGGGGTGTGCCGCAGAGCGCCAGAGCGACGGCCACGGAGGGGCGGCGGCGGGTGACGTCGTCGTTCAGGTAGCCGAATAGCTGCTCGAAGCGCGGATCCAGATCGGCGGCGAGCGCGACAAGAAGCAAATCGATGTCCAGGGGCAAGAGGCCGAAGGTGGCGCCGAGCTCCCGGAGCCGCAGCCGGTGCCCTGCTTGCTGGGCCTCGTCCGCTAGTTGTTCGCAGTGCAGCTGCCGGGATGAGACACGGCCTGGTCCCTCTTCGGGTCCGTCCCCGTCCACGGACCGGGGAACTTCCCCGAGCAGGCGGTCCACGGCCTCATCGCTGAGATAGAGCCCGCGGAAAGGGTCATCCGGCTGCGGGTCTTCGGCGCGGCGGGCCGCCACGAGCAGGCGGATGCGTTCCTCCACCACTCCGACGCGGCCGAGCACGTGGGCGAGACTGGGATTCGCTGTCATCTTTGCCGTCACCGATCAATCACCCGGCCGTCCGGCGGGGGCCGCGGATCGCGGCAGGCGGAGGGGTGTGCTGGCGGCGGCCCACGTCGGCGGCGCCACCTGTCAGGTCGGCCATATCCAGCTGAGTCCCCTGGGATGCCGGCGGCCCTGCCTGGTAGACAATGCCGGTGTCCACCGGGGCGATGACCACGATGTCGAGGGACGGCTTGAGCTCTCCCCCCAGGGCGGACCACACATCGGCGAACGCACGGTCCTCGGGCGGGGGAAGCCCTACCGTTACGGGCACCACCAACCCGGTCTCCGCGAGCGGGCCGACCACGAGATCGTCGGGGAGCGCGTCGTACTTGAGGAAGCAGCGCAGCAACTGGTCAAGCAGGCGGTGCTCGTCTTCCGGGCGCTGTGTCCACGCCGTGACCAAGTAGGACAGCTTGAAATAGCGGGGAGCGGGCCGGCGCGTCCGGACGTATCCGTCATCTCCTCTCTGCTCGGACAGGCCGCGTTCCCTGCGCCGGACGTCCTCACGGATGTCATAGAGGTACAGGTTGACGGTGGGAGCGTTGCGCCGGGCGGCCCAGTCCTTGGTAGGCGCGTCGAACACCACGTCCACCTCAGAGCCGCCCAAGGCCTCGTTCCTTACCAACGTGCGCAAGGCATCGTCAATCTGCGCAATCACGGTGTATCCCTCCCAATGAGCTCCGGCCCAGCCCGTACGTTGCAGCGGTCTCCCTGCCTATGGAGCCCGTGGCAGGCATCACGGCACCGTACAGTCCACCGTGGCCGCCTACACCACCGTCCGGGACCCGGGTCCGGGCACACCTACGGGCAACAGATCCGGGTGCTAGGGGCAGGGCCTAAATCAAGCCCTCCCGCAGTGCATATGCGACGGCATGGGACCGGTTGCGAAGCTGGAGACGCGTCGTAACGTCATGAACGACGTTCTTCACCGTCCGCTCCGAGTAGGACAGCTGGTTTGCGATCTCGGACGTGTCCAGCCCATCCGCCAGCAGCCGCAATACTTCTACTTCTCTGGGTGCCAAGCCGGTAAACATGATTCCGCGCGGCCCCAGGACGTGCCGCTGCAGTTTGCCGACCTGGTCCAGGAGACGGCCGAGCAGATCCGGAGGTACGCTGCCTTCACCGGCAGCGGCGGCCGTGATCACTGCCACCAGGCGGTCCGGTGTCGCTTCGCTGCGACGGACCAGGCCAACCACCCCGGTTTCAACTGCCTTGACGAGGTCGCCGTCGTCGAGGTGGCCCGCCACGAGGACGGCGCGGGACAAACCGCGCCGCTGCACAATGCGGAGCAGCGTCAGTGCGTCGTCGTCCACCGAGTCCGTTACGACGACGACCACCTGCGCCGGCTCAGCGTCGTTCGCCCTGACCACCCGCACTTCGGGGCGCGCCCGCAGCTCGCTGGCCACGCCCGCCTCGGAGATCGGGTCACGCGCGTGGACCCGGACAGTTATTGGTTCCATGAATCCTCCCATCGAGAATGCGGGGCTGACTGGGTGGGGCACGGTCTGCCGTACTTGCCTGTTCCATCCCGCTAGATCGACCATAGCGGGCGGTGCTCTTCGTGCAGTCAACACAGGCTCAACGGGCAGCAGCAATGCCCGCAAGTCCGGCCGACGGTGGTGCTGTGCCCCCGCGCGTCCCCCATAACCTCAGAGTACGGATGAGGACCTTTCGCCGTTGGACGCAGAGTAGGTCCGCAAGGAGGAGCCATGAGCACCACTGCAACACTGGATTCGCCGCTGGTCAGCCTTGAGCCCGGTGCCAGGGCGACTGTTCCGCTTCACATCCGCAACGACGGCGAAATCGTCGAGGAGTACAGGCTCCAAGTTGTGGGGCCGAGCGGCTCCTGGACGGAAGTGGTGCCCGGAATCGTGTCCCTCTACCCGGGCCAAGACGCCACCGCCTCCGTGGAGTTCCGGCCGCCGCGGTCCTCCGAAGTCCCGGCCGGGGAATTCCCCTACGCGGTGCAGGTGCTGCCGACCGAGCATCCGGAGGACGCGGTTTCTCCTGAGGGCATTTTCCAGCTTCTTCCGTTCCACGAGACGGCGGCTGAACTGCTGCCCCGGCAGTCCCGGGGGTGTTTCGGCGCCCGGCACCGGGTCGCCGTAGACAACTATGGAAATGTGCCCATCACCGTCACCCTCACCGGTTCCGATCCAGGCGATTTGCTACATATTTCCATGCGTGAGCCGACTCTGACCATTGCTGCCGGAACTGTCGAATTCCCCCGTGTTCGAGTGCGCGCGCGAAGAACGATCTGGCGCGGGATGCCTGCCGTGCACTCTTTCACGGTGGCTGCCAAACCGGCGGACGGCCCCCCTGTTGTGCTGGATGGAACCCACTTGCAGGAGCCTGTCCTGCCGCGGTGGATCGTCAAAGCCGTGCTCATCCTTATGCTTTTCGTCTTGATCCTGGTGGCCCTGTCGTTTGTGCTCCGCGATCCTCCCGGGGTAACCCGGGCTGCCGGGGTGAACGACCCCGTAGCATCGGCCAGCCAGACATCCGCTGCGCCGGTTCGGCTGTAGGCGCCCTATGCCTACTGGGCCAGCTCTCCGCGCAGGAGACACCGCGCTCTGCCCTTTGTTCGACGGCCCCAAAC